>JAYVGE010000193.1:0-3976 GCA_043772515.1 Flavobacterium sp.
AATCATTTATCTTTGAGCGGGAAGGAAAATGAAAAAGGTACGTTCTTAATAGAAAGTGAAAGCCTCGGGCGAGGCAAATATGGAGTTGTGTTGGCTTAGGCACGACCCTCTTGCCGAAAAGTTCTATAACTTATCACCACAATCATTTTTAAATAATAATCCTTTAAGTTTTATTGATCCAACTGGAATGTCTTCCACAGACTGGTTTAAAGATAAAAAAGGGGTTATGCAATTTGATCCTAAAGTTAAATCACAAGCGGATTTAGGAAATAGAGGGACTTATGTTGGGAAAACACATAAAGAAATATCTAAAAGTGGTGGTAACGTTGATTACAGAAAAGATGGTAGTATATTGTACGCTAATGAAAAAGATGCATATACAAGAGTAATATCAAATACAATCGGAACTAAAAGAGAACAGTTTGGAGTTATTGGAGACAAAGGGGTTTTAGTTTTACCTGATTATCAAAATAGTGGTGCTTCAGGAAAAACAAATGCCTTTGGATATTCTTTTAAAAATGGAAATCTTCAAGACCCAATAAGTGGGCAACAATTTAATACATTAGGTTCTATTCATGCGCATTTAAGTGGTGGCGGTCCTTCCGATTATACTGGTGATGGCTATGGAGATTTAGGCTTCGCTAGCGGTTCAACTCCATTTAAACCTGCTTTTGTAATGCAGATAAAACCCAAAGGAGCAAATACATTAAGTTTTGTTGTGGCTGGATCTTTAAGTAATTCTTATGTTAGAGACGTAACTAAATCTGACGGCATCAGTGCTGATGACATCCAAAAAAGTGTAAGTCTGCGTAAATATGTAAAAACCCATAATTTTAAAGCAATACTAGAATAATATGAAAAAGTTATTAATTATATTATTTTCATTGTTCTTATTTTCTTGTAATAAAGAGAGTAAAGAACTAGTTTTAAGCAACAACGAATTATCAAAGATATTAGAATCTTTTGCAAAAGAAATGAAATGTAAAGATTGTATATATGAAATGTATATAGACAAAACAGATCCTCATAATTATACGATTATGCTATACTCTGGAAAAAGTTCTTTAGTAAGTGAAGAGAATGAAGATAATAAACAAGTGGCAGTAAACTCAATGCTTACTTCTTCGGGGGTTGAATTTATTATTTATACAGGAATCGAGCATTATTTTAGTTACGAATCATCTAAAAAGAGTAAGGACAATAATAAAGAGATTTATAAAGGAGACAATAAAATATGGGTTATAAAAGATAGTTTTGGAAAATTAACTGTAACTAAAAGACAGTTTGTATATCCTTTTATGCCTTTGCCTATTTACCCTGATTCAAAAATAGAAGATAAGTTTAAAAATAAATAATTTATTGGAATAAAAGCATAAACCCCAAGCCAACGGCTGGGGTTTGTGCTTTTAAAAAAGAGGTAAATATTAATCTTCATAAATATCGCCACGTGGACCAATATTTACAATATCGATAAGTAGTTCGCTATCGAGAATATCATAAATAACCCTATAAGAGCCAATACGAATGCGATAACCGTTTCTTCCTTTTAATTTTTTACAGCCATTGGGTCTAGGATTGTCAGCCAGACTATAAATAGCCGTTTTGATAGCTGTGTAGTAAGGCTCATTAATTTTTGTTAAAGCCTTAATAGCTTTTTTGCTTAAAGTAATATGATAGGACATTTACAGGTTGTTTTTTCGTTTGGCTTCAATAATTTTAAAAGCTTCGTCGATGTCAATAGAAGGTTCTTTAGTAGATTTTGCTTCATCATATAAACGGATATCTTCCAGCTCTTCTAACTCTTCCATAATTGTTTTAAACTCTTTTAAAGGAAGCACCACAGATATTTTTTTACCCGCGTTGTCTGTAATGTATTGTGGGTGTACTGTAACCATAATCTAATTATTTAGAAGTAATATTTTGTTCAAAGAAAGTTTGAAACTTGTTTTTAGTGAGCATGCCATCAATAATGCGATACACAGCGTGTTTGTCTTCTTCATCTAGTTGAGAAATCAACTGTACTTTTTCATTAGCCGTTTTATCTTCCATTTTTATAGGTATAGGACTTTTAGCATTTTCAAAATGAATAATCTCATCTACTTTCATGCCGAAGAATTGAGCAATTTTATTTAATGCTTCAACCGAAACATCTCTTTGCCCACTTTCTATTTTAGAGTAGTTCGAGGCTTGCATATTAGCTATCGAAGCTACTTCTTTTTGCATTAAACCTTTTTGTTCTCTAATCTTCTTTATGTTTTTGCCTACGCTTACCATATGATTAAACTATTTTGTAGTTACAAAGCAAAATTAGTCAAAAAGGAAAATATAAGCAACAAAAATATAAATAAGGAATATAATACTTTCCTAATTGATAATTATTATATATTTTTGTACTTATCAAAATGGAATAAAATAATTTTACCAATGGAAATAACCGATATCAAACAAAACTTACCATTAGCAAACGTACTGCAACACTACAATTTTACAGCCGATAAAAACAATATGCTGCGTTGTCCATTCCACGAGGATAATACAGCAAGTTTACAAGTAAGTTTTAGTCAAAATAAATACAAATGCCACGCTTGCGATAAAAAAGGTGATGTGATCCAATTTGTCCAGGATTATGAAAAGCTAACCAAACACGAAGCATTAAAAAAATGTACGGCAATGATAGAAATAAGTCTAAAGTCAAATATCCAAAGTCCAAAGCAAATAACAGAACCAAAAACAACGACAATAGTAAATACTTATTTTATTGAAAAGATGTTTTTAAGTTTTAGAAAAGGATTATTGTGTAGTGAACCAGCCAAGGAATATTGCAGTAGTAGAAATTTAGACTTTGATAAACTGGAAATAGGCTTTAATAGTGGGCAGTTCCACCACGGAACAAGAAAAGACGAAAAATTAATTAATGATGCACTGGAATGCGGACTTTTGACAATGGCAGGAACCAACAGCAGAACAGGCGGACAGGCTTATAAACCTTTTGGAAATAAATCAATCCTGTTCCCATTAAAAAACAGAGAAAACCAGATCATTAGTTTTTATTTTAGATCAACAATAAACAATGAGAATGCAAAACATTTTTATCTGAAGAACAGGCAAGGATTATATCCAAATTATCCAAATCCTGACACTAAAAAATTATTACTTACAGAAGCTATAATCGACACCGCTAGTTTATTACAAATAGATGATATAGCTAATAATTATACACTACTTACAAGTTACGGAACTAATGGACTAAACGAAGAAATACTAAATGCTATCAAACCATTAAAACAGTTAGAAGAAATCATTTTCTTTTTTGATGGCGACAAAGCAGGAAACGAAGCCGTTACCAAATACGCTGAAATACTGCGAGAACTACACCCAAAAGCAAAAATAAGCCAGATAGAAACACCCAAAGACGAAGATATTAATAGTTTAATTATTGGACACGAAATAGAAATTTTAATCCATCTGATCGAGCAAAGAAAGGAAATAACATTTTCTTTTTCAATTGAAGAAGAACTAAAGCCAGAACCTAAAAAAAATACAACACCAAACTTGAAACTTGAAACAAAAGAAACTTTAAACTTAAATAATACAATAGATATTTTAAAGCAAGATAATCTATTACAGGAAATCAATAAACTCATAGAACAAAGCGGAATAGTTGGAGAAGCAAACAGCCGATTATTACTATTTATCATTGCCAGTTCATACAAAACCAAAAGCCCTTTACATGCTATAGTACAAGGAAGTTCAGGAAGTGGAAAAACACATTTAATTAGTAAGATAGCCGATTTAATACCACCAGAAGACGTACTGCGATTTACAAGAATTACAGAAAGCAGTTTATACAATTGGGGCGAATATGACTTAGTAAACAAACTATTAATTATTGAAGATTTAGACGGGCTTAAAGAAGAAGCACTTTTTGCAATGCGGGAATTAATCAGCAATCAAAAGCTATCGAGTTCAGTAAGTA
>JAYVGE010000194.1:0-3970 GCA_043772515.1 Flavobacterium sp.
TGTTCTGTTGGTATTGACTGAAACTGATAGAAATTTTAAAGCCGAAGATATATTCTTTTGCCGGGGTTTGTTGTGAAGCAAGTACCGAAGTTGATTAGCAATTTATAGATGAAGATTGATAATCTTTCCAGCCTGATTCTTTCCATACAGAATTAATTTTTTTGAATAAGAAAGTGACTAAATATCAGTGACGTTTTAGAATACCCAACGCATTTAATCTTTCAATTTTATCAACGCTTAATTTATTTTCATTTATCATTTTCTTTTGTGTTTGTAACCAAATGTATAATTTATTATATTTCCCGTTAACAAATCTGGGCATTGCCAATGAGCCATTATTTTCTGAAATTAATAAAGTTAGTTTTTTGAAGTTTTCTTCCCAATTTTTTTCTATCCGTTCTCCTAGTGTCCAGTGAAAGCCTATTTGATTAAGTTTGTCAATTCGACTTTGAGGTAATTTTTTTCTTCCTGAAGCAGTTTTTGCATTTATTTGCCTTTGTGTCTGACACCATTGGTATAATGCTTTTTCTCTTGCATCACCATCACATCTTGACCACCTGCCTGGATTTTTCTCCCTAAACTTCTTTAAATCATCAAACTTCAAATTCCAAATATCTTCCCTATTGTCTGCCGGGGTTAAATCAATACCTAACTTTATTAAATTTCGTAATTTATACTCTGTTAATCGATTTCTCCTGAATTTATTTTTTTGTGAAGTGATCCAATAGTGTAATTTTCTGTTTTCCTTTTGAGACGGGATTTTATTATGCAATAAAATGTATTTTTTGAGTTCAATAAAACGATTGTCCCAAATTTTTACTCCATAGTATTTCTGAAAATTAATTGAATTAAGTAGTTTTTGTTTTTCAAGACTTAATGACTGAAATTTTTTATACTGCACAATTCCCCACCTATACAAATCACTGTCCGAACGAGGGGTTGCCTGATTTGTATTTAGACGGTCTTTTAAGTCATCAAATCGCCGTTTCCAGGTGTCAGGCGGGCTATTCAAATCAAAATTAATTGCGAGTAGCTTTTCAATCCTGGAATTTTTCAATATTTTATTTTTGTAATCCTTTCGCAACTTTCGGCACCAAATACCTAATTTTTTTTCTTTGTTATCTAATGCCTGAACCTGTGGCCATGACTTGGGGTTAATGTTTCTGAATTCAATTAAGCTATTGAGGTTTTGGTTCCAATTGATTTCCGATTCCGAAATTTTGATGATTGACACCCGAATAGATGCTTTTTGTATTTCTCCGATCAGACCATCAATTTCATCTACAATTGCCTTTCTATCGCCAGGTAACTTTTCCTGTAATATTAAATTATGTTGATTATTTAACCAATGATAAAGTCTTAGATTATCGTTATAGGCAGGAATTTTTTTTCCACGGACAACATTTTTCTAACTTCCCCCGCATTATTATACCAATTAACTTCCCTCTTATCCCAAATAAAACCAATTGCATTTAGCTTGTCAGCATACCCGCTTTTCAGCCTTCTTCTTTTATGTTTATTCCGTAAAGCAGCCATCCAATTATAAAGATTTGGTCTTTCTGATTTTTCAGGGATTCTGCCTTTCTTTTTAAGAAAGGCTGAAAGTTCTTTATAGCATTTCTCAAAGGTCTGTCTGCTTTTTTTTTCTTTAATTTCAGAGTGATTTGTATTCATTTCTTATTTTTATTGGATAGTCAAAAGACTTGCAGCTAATATTTCAGTATTTCGCGGCTTTTGTTTTGCCATGTTCAAATCACACGAACCGAAATTAAGTATTTATAAAAGGTTCGTGAACCTTTTTGCCTGATGAGAAACGAACAACCCATTCGGATTTGAAAACCGAATGTTACCAGCATTAAATAGAAGTTCTGAATATTACTTAAATAAATCCGCAATCTTGAATTCCTAAGCAACTACCACTGTCACGACAAATATCACACATTCTGGGAATGTCGCTATCACTAAAAAAATCATTATTATTATAAATTCTTTTATTGTCAGAATATGACCCATAAAATTTTTCATACGCTAACTTGTCAAAAGCTTTAGCATTAAGCTGGTATCTTAAAATATTTTTGAAATCATCATTTGGATTCAATGAGGCTGTTAGCAGTTTTGAACGATCTAAGTAAGCGATTATTGGTGCAAATCCTAAATAAAGACATGATTTATATTCTTTGTGAAAAGTTTCCTCTGTAAACTTTTCTTTAAATTTTTCTCTAACTCCACCATCAACGAAATCAGAATACATTTTAAAATATTCCCCAGAATAATCTTCATATGGGTCTAATTCTTGGATTGTTGACTTAAAATAGTTGAAATAGATACTTATGTTTTCATCATTCTTGGTATCAGATGTGTCTGGCTCAAATATTATACTTCCTTTTAAAAGACCACAATAAAAAATGGAATTTGAAATTGTATAAATGTCTTTGAATAATGTTTTTAAAGATGCCTCTTCAATATTTTTTCCAATATGAAATTCAAAAGTTGGGAGTGATTCGATAAGCCCAAGTCCATACTTTTCAATATCATTATGGGTTCTTTCGATATCATCATATATTAATGGTAATGCTTTATGAAATTGTGAAGTAATTTCTCCAGGTTTAGCTATGTCAAAGTGAAATAAAAAAAGAGTATGGTCTGAAGGAATCATATAGTTTAATAATTTTTAATAAAACTACTCCATTATCAATGCAGTGCTTTTAAAATACTGCAAACATTCATGGCTCTTTGACGTATAGATATTTGAAAAACGTCAGCCCGTACTATTGCCAAATAAAGATATGCAGATGATGCCAAATTCAAAAGTTCATCTGTGAAGCATTAGCCAGAACAGAAATTAATAGCAATATGAAGCCTGGACTTCCATCCGTCAGCCCATATATCAGAAAACCAAAAGTATTCGCCTTATTCTATAATGATTAATCCGGCAATGCGGTCAAAATGTTTCTTATTCAATGTAGCAAAAGGTAAGTTGTGGGAAATTGCAGTTGCAGCAATAAAAAGGTCAGCGAGTGCTATTTGTTTCCGCTTCCTCTTTAAATCCGTATTTATGTTAACAGCTTTATCAACAGCAGATTCGTCAAAAGGAATAACTGTTATTGCCTGTAAAACGTTGTTCCAAAATTCTAATTGCCCTTGAGTAGCACCGCAAAAAATTTCATATTTGGTTATTGCAGAAATCGAAAATTTATATCCCTGCCTGATTAACTCTATCCAAACAGAATTAGTTTTATCGGTTTTGCGATAAAAATCAATAAGTATGGATGTATCAACCATTATTACTTTGTCCGCCATTGATTGATAGCTTTTCTGTTTTTTTCTATAATTTCTAATTGCTTTTTTGTTGCTATTGGACCATTCAATAGTAAAGCCTCTAAATCAATTTTAGATTTGTCTTCTTTGCCTTCTTTTTCTATTTCAGCTTTTAGTTGTTTTAATTGTCCTGCTGGTAATTTTCTGACAACTTTAAGTAATTGGTCAAATGCTATATCTATTTGTACTTGCATAATGTCAAATTTAAGAAATCTTGCCGGATTATTAAGAAGCTACTAAGGTGATGTCAAGGTTCACGGCTTAATGCGGTATAGATATTCAGAAAACGTACTGACCGCAACTATGTAAATGCCCCCGCTCCCAGGTTTGCAATTATATTTAAAGATTAGTTCCCCGCCCTTTGTTAACTGATAATGAGTAAAGATAAAATGTTTATCTTACTCAATTTTAAATTGGTTAACTTCAAATAAGCCCATCCCGGATAAAGTGTCAAGCTAAAAAATTTTATGAAAGCAACATTATATACCACGCAAATTTTAGCTTTCATTATTATTATATCGTTTAGCTGCCAAAAAGAATTTAGCCGTGAAAAGCATATTGCAAAAGGGACTTTAAAAGATGTATCCGGAACCTGCTTCCCTTCAACAATACACGGAACATTTTACAATGGCGTAACACCCGATGGTAATAA
>JAYVGE010000195.1:0-3966 GCA_043772515.1 Flavobacterium sp.
TCGTAGGGGTTATGAAGCGCCAATTTCTTTCCCGAAATTCCGTCGTAAGCCAAAGTAGTGATAAAACCCTGCTCTTCAAGTCCTCTTTGAATCAGTTGGGCTACTCTTTGGTCGTCTTCTATTATTAAAATTTTCATTGTTACAAAGTTACACTTTCATTCTCAATTATTATTAACGGGTCGATTTAGAAAGAAACAATTCCAAAAAACAGAAATAATAAAATTAATTTAAGTTTTAATTGCCTATAAATCAATGTTTTATAAAAAAGGAGTAGCTTTTGATAGCGACAGAATAAGCTTATAATAAAAAAGGGACAAATGAAAAAAACAATAGTATTCTTTCTTTTTTGGGTTGGTTTTTCGACTATCGCCCAATCACTTTATACTTCTATTCCCGATGCTAATTTTGAAACCCAATTGCGGGCATTAAAAATTGATACTGGAACAATAGATGGCAAAGTGCTAACCACTCGTATAGCAAGGCTAAAGACCTTAGAAGTCAGTAACAGTGGTATTCTGGATCTAACTGGGATTGAGGACTTCAAAGCCTTAGAAAATTTAGATTGTTCAAACAATTTGATAACTATTTTGGATGTATCAAAAAACGATGCTCTAAAAAAATTGAAAGTAAATAGAAACAAATTAAAAACATTGGATCTTTCGCAAAATAGGAAATTGAAAGTTTTGAAGTGTGCTTTTAATGCGTTAGAATATCTTAATTTAAAAAACGGAAATAACCGCCATTTCAAAGTTCAGGAACTCAATTTCAAAAACAATCCTTACTTGGGTTGCTTACAAGTCGATGATGCCTGTTATGCCAACAGCCATTGGGGCAACAAAAAAGATACTGAGGCAAGCTACGCTACAGATTGTGAGAAATACACCGCAATACCAGATTCGACTTTCGAAATTCAATTGATTGCTCTAGGTTTGGATACCGCTCCATTGGACGGGAAGATTCTAACCCGAAAAATTGAAACCGTATTGACTTTGGATGTTTATTTTTTGGGGATTAAAGACCTTACAGGCATTGAAGATTTTGTAGCATTGAAAGAACTCAATTGTTCTTCAAACCAATTGACTCAGTTGGATTTGTCTAAAAATACGGCTTTGACGGTTTTAAATTGCGAATCAAATAGGATAACAAGCTTGGATGTTTCTAGTAATAGGCAACTCACGGATTTTAATTGTAGTGACAACCTATTTTCGGTTCTGAATCTCTCGAATAATGAAGCGATAAAACATCTTTTTTGTTATTTTACACAATTGAGCCAGTTGGATCTTTCAAAAAACACCAACCTAATCGATGTCGATTGCAGTCACAACCCCCAGTTAGCCACAATAAATTTGAAAAACGGAAACAATAACAGCCTAAATCCTTTGTTGATTATTTTTACAGATAACCCTAGTTTAGGGTGTATTGAGGTAGATGATGTGGCTTATGCCAATGCCAATTGGGACAGTATAAATATAAAAGACAGCCATACTCTTTATTCGGAAAGCTGTACAACAAGCAATTCAAATTTATTTTTTGATAAAATGAGGATGTATCCCAATCCTCTCAAAGAAGAACTTCATATTGACAATGTTGTTTTAGAAAAAGTATGGATCTATAATACAATGGGATATTTAGAAAAAACAATTTCTTTTGAAACCAAAAACAGCAACATAACACTACTGTTGCCAGGATTACCAAAAGGGATTTACTATTTTTATTTGCAAAGCCATGATACAACAACCGTTAGAAAAATAAAAGTAGAGTAGCATTCCTAATGATAGATTTTCAGAAAAAAGAAAGGAGAACTGTTTTGAAGAGCTAGAGAGAGTGTAAGCCCGAATTCCTAGGCAGTAATTCGTAAATGTAAATTTACTTTGTAACTTTGTGCTTTAACGCAATTACAAATGAACTATAAATTATCGTATCTCTTTTTTCTGGTTTTTATTCTTTCTTCCTGTAAAGACGACAATCAAAAACGCGAAGCCGAAAATAAAAAAGAAGTCAAGAAAAAAGAAATTATTTTTTCGAACATCAATAAAGGATGGGTTTTTTACGATACTCCAATCAATACCACTTCTGAGGTTGCAGTTGGTACTTGGAGCGAATGGCGTTTGTTTATGGATGAATTGGCCAAAAAACCTAAAAAGACAATGGGTGCTTTTCAGCAAAAAGCACAAGCACTTTCGACAAAAGTTATGGGACTCAACCAAAATATTCCGGAACAATTTAATATTCCACAGATAAAAAGCCGTATTGCTACGTTGGTAACCAAGGTACAAATGTTGGATTTGTACATTCATCTAGACGCAATTCCAGATCAAAAAGTATTGTTGTTGATTGCAGAAATCAATGTCGAATTGGTTTCTCTGCAACGACAAATGGATAAAATTGTAGAGAAAAGCAAAATCCCTATCGAAGAAGGAGAATCAGATGTTCTGAAAATGATGGATACTGCCAGAGCAATTCCTAATGTAAAAATAGACAAAAACCTTCCTCGAGTTGATTAATCAAGCCCTATACAACAGATACGACAATTCTCCCAAAACGGCACAAATTCTGGCACTTTTGCAGGGAAATAATCAAATAAAAATGCACCTCGAGGGTTTGTTAGGATCTTCTTTGTCGTTTGTTATTCAATCGATATTCAAGAAATCCGAACTACCTTTTTTGATTGTTTTAAACAATAAAGAAGAGGCTGCCTATTACCTAAACGATTTTGAGCAAATGGTCGGCGATCAGGATGTTTTATTCTATCCCGGTTCTTTTCGGCGTCCTTATCAGATAGAAGAGACCGACAATGCCAATGTGCTACTTCGTGCCGAAGTCTTGAACCGCATTAATTCTCGCAAAAAACCAGCGATTATTGTGACCTATCCCGAAGCGCTATTTGAGAAAGTAGTGACCCGAAGTGCCTTAGACAAAAACACGCTTAAAGTCTCGGTTGGAGACCAAATTTCGATAGATTTTATTAATGAAGTCTTGTTTGAATACGAATTTAAAAGGGTTGATTTTATTACCGAACCCGGAGAATTTTCGGTTCGAGGCGGTATCGTAGATGTGTTTTCTTTTTCGAATGATAATCCGTACCGAATAGAATTTTTTGGAAACGAAGTAGAGAGCATTCGAAGCTTTGATGTTGGGACACAATTGTCTTTGGCAACCCAGAAAAAAATTGCAATAATACCCAATGTCGAGAACAAAGTTTTTCAGGAAAATCGTCAAAGTTTTTTAGATTATATTTCGGAGAGAACGGTTGTTTTTATTCAGAATACAGAAGGTCTATTGGAAGAATTAGACAAGCAATTTGGCAAAGCCGAAGAAGCTTTCGAAAAATTATCAAAAGACATACAACATGCTACGCCCGAAGAATTGTTCTTGAATCAGCGGTCGTTTATCAAAAGAGCGTTAGATTTCTCGATTGCAGAATTAAGTTCTAAACCCATTTTTAAGATTGCCAAGAAATTCGAGTTTTACATCAAACCGCAACCATCCTTCAATAAGCAATTCGATTTGTTGTTGAATAATCTCAATGACAATCATTTTAATGGCTACACCAATTATTTATTTTGTTCGAATCAGGCACAGGCAAAACGGTTTGATGATATATTCGAGACATTAGACGAAGCCAATTCTGAGAATATTCGCAAGCAATATCATACCGTTGTCTTGCCTTTGTATCAAGGTTTTATCGATCAAGAAAATCAAATAACCTGCTATACCGATCATCAAATTTTTGAACGCTACCATAAGTTTAGCATTAAAAATGGCTATTCAAAAAAGCAAAACTTAACGTTAAAGGAATTGACGACTTTGTCTGTTGGCGATTATGTGACGCACATCGACCACGGAATAGGAAAGTTTGGAGGTTTGCAAAAAATACAAGTCGAAGGCAAAACCCAAGAAGCCATCAAATTGGTGTATGCCGATAATGATATTGTGTATGTGAGTATTCACTCCTTGCATAAAATT
>JAYVGE010000196.1:0-9847 GCA_043772515.1 Flavobacterium sp.
TATATTTCCAAATTGTATTCCGTTCTTGGGGTTACTTCCGTCTAGATTGTCTGTAAGAGTATATCTTGCTCCTACTTCTAGAGCCAATATTAAACTCGGCGTAATGTTTGATTTTATGCCTACAGTCATTGGTATTGCAAGTGCACTTTGGGTTCCATTTTTTCTTATTTGATTGGAAGTAATGTCTACACTTAAATTATCGAACCAAAAATAGTTTATTCCAGAAAAAACATAAGGTGTTGTTTTGTTTTTGTAGTCGTGTAGATTAAATTCAAAAAAATTAAATTCAAGTCCAGCCGATAATTCTTTGATAGTATTGTCAAAACGAAGTTTTCGTAGGTTTCTGCTTGGTTCTTTTGAGTCTAAATCGTTTGCCGTGATGACCGATTGTGTGTAAGAAAAACGGTAAGAATGTCTGGGACTTTTGTTCCATTTATAGAGTACACCAAATGCTGGTTTGCTTGGAGCAATATACGTTGTAGCTCCAATTTCGCCTATATAGTTGCTTCCGCCAACAAAAACACCGACTTCGTGAATTTGTGCCGAGAGCGTCATGCTCGAAATTAGGCTGTAAACAAGTATAAAATATTTATTCATTTAAATAAAAATTGCGTGCAAATATAATAATTATCGATAGGATTCAATACGCATTAAAAGAAATGTGTTTTTTTTTAATAATTCTCTTATTTTGCAATACATAATGAGAATTTCAAGTTGAAACGTTAAAAGTTGTGAGAATCGTATGCAGATAAGCAAAATTGGGGTTAATTTCTTTTGTCTTCTCCCCAAAGCAATTTGGTTCGAAGGGTTTTTAAAAACGTTTCGGTTGGGATTTCTACCATGTTTATTTCAAAAGGGGTTTTTTTAATGATGAGAATTGATTCGTTTTTTATCGATGCAATTCTTGAATCTAGAGAAACCAAATAATTTTCTTCTCTTCCTGATACAATTAATTTAATTTCTGTTTCATCGGGAACAACTAAGGGTCTTGCGTTGAGATTGTGAGGTGCGATAGGAGTAATGACTAAACTTTTTACATCGGGAGTCAATATAGGCCCCCCACAGCTCAAAGAATAGCCTGTAGATCCCGTTGGTGTAGCTATAATCAAGCCGTCTGCCCAGTAAGAGTTTAGGTATTCACCGTTCAAATAGGTTTCGATTGTAATCATCGAAGTAGTGTCTTTACGGCTTACAGAAATCTCGTTCATCGCAAAATTGATGTCTTTGGTTGCATCGTTTTCGGGAGTACAGCTTAGACTTAATAGGGTTCTTTTAGAAATAGTGTATTTTTTTTCTATCACAAACTGCATAAATTCTGCAATGTTTTCTTTTTGTACCGTTGCCAAAAAACCTAAACGTCCTGCGTTTATCCCCAAGATGGGTACTCCCGATTCTCGAACCAGAGTTGCCGCTCTAAGGATGGTTCCGTCTCCACCAATACTGATGAGCATATCAAAACTACTGTCTAATTCGGTATGCGATGTAAAGGTTTTGTATTCTTTTTGGATGATTTTTTTTTCATAAAGCATCTTCAGAAAATTGGATTCAATATACATTTCAACATCATTTTTTATAAAAAACACAAAAATGTCTTTTATAATTGGTTCTGTGCTATTTTGATAATATTGACCGTATATGGCTACTTTCATTTTGTTGTTTAATCGTTAATTTTAATGTTTTGGATTTAAAGAATGAAATCAAAATCCCCGAACAAACGGCTACATATTTAGGTATTTGTTTAGATAATCAGAACGTTCTTTGAGGTTATTGATGTAGTTGTCTTCCTGATGTTCCGATATAATTGCATAATTATATCTTCTAAAGGTTTGAATGATTTCATTCATCGAACCTGGACTTATCTTTAAGGTTACTTGCACGTTTTCTAGATCTGCTTGAGAGATGAACAGTCCTAAAAGTTTACCACCATTACTTTCTACTATTTGTGTAATTTGACTCATAGAATAGTCTAGTATTCCTTTTTGAACAATAATAATTCCTCCAGGATCTTTTAAAAAGGGCGTTTCCTGAAGAATTCTAATAATGTCTTCTATTTCATAATAACCAACATAAGTATTGTTGTCATCTAGAACAGGAACCAAATTGGTTTGGTTTTTTGCAAAAATTTCTAAAACCTCTAGCCAAGTCATTGCCGTACTGGCAAAGAAATTTTCGAGTGTGTATTTGTAGTCGATTACTTTTTTGTCGCCATCAAAAGTTTCTAAATCATCGGCAACCACACTGCCAATGTAGCAATTAGCATCTATCACTGGGAAATGAGAATAAGACAACTCTTCCAAAAAACTATCCGCCACAGCAATAGTCTCCTGAGCGTCAATGGCTCTAAAATCTGTATTAATATAGTTTGTAATTTCTGTCATAAATCAATCCTCAATATTTGATGCAAAATAATCAAAAAAGACAAAAACTCCTAGGTTTTACTTTGTATTTTTGTCCTATCAAAATAGTATTTATACCATTCATATGTGTTCTCATGACAAAATTAAGTGTAAACATCAATAAAATAGCCACTTTGCGAAATGCTCGTGGAGGGAATGTTCCCAATTTATTAAAAGTGGCGACCGATATTCAGCAATTCGGGGGGCAAGGAATCACCATTCATCCACGTCCCGACGAGCGTCACATTCGCTATCAGGATGCACGAGACCTGCAATCGATTGTACACACCGAATACAATATTGAAGGTAATCCCGAGAAAGCGTTTGTCGACCTAGTACTCCAAATAAAACCTGATCAAGTTACCTTGGTCCCCGATGCTGTCGATGCGATTACCTCCAATGCAGGTTGGGATACCCTAAAACATGCTTCGTTTTTGACCGAGATTGTTCAAGAATTTCAACGCAATGGTATTCGTACTTCTATATTTGTAGATCCTGTTCCCGAAATGATCGAAGGAGCCAAGATCATAGGAGCCGAAAGAATAGAACTGTACACAGAAGCTTTTGCGTACGAATATAGTTTAGGCAATAAAAATGGAATAGAATCTTACATTACAGCAGCGGTTTTAGCCAATAAATTAGGGTTAGGAATTAATGCAGGGCATGATTTGAGCTTAGATAATATTCGGTTTTTTAAGCAAAACATTCCGGGACTACTCGAAGTTTCTATCGGGCACGCACTTATTTCCGAAGCTATTTACCTTGGACTAGAGAATGTAGTAAACATGTATTTGCAGAAATTAAAGTAAAATAATTGGGGCGTGACCCGCAAAAAAAAGCGGGTCGGGCTATCCGCTACAAGTCCTCACAAAACGCCATTCCATTCCGTTTTGCTCCGGGCTTTTCACTACTATCCCTCACGCAGTGCGGTTTTTCTAAAACGTAGACATTTTACTAAATAAGTTTAAGGATCATCTAATCACCATTTACAGATGACTATAAAATAATTTTCATTTGCATAATAAATAAAAAGCAACAAACAAACAGAAACTAAATTCATGTTTGTGTCCTACATTGCTTATTTTAGCTGTTTTTTAAACATCATGTTAAGAGTAATTCTATTTTTTTTTTTTTTTTTTTTCTATTTTTCTTTAATTTTAATTTGATAGCACAGTCAAAAGCCACCATCACGGGTTTTGTAGTTTCTAATACGGGACAAAAAATAATTGGGGCCGATGTATCTGTTAGGCAGGATAAATACCTGTTTTACGCTACTTCAGATGCATCAGGTAGTTTTTTGATTGTGGTTCCTACGGGAGAGGTAATCATAGAAGTCAATAGGTTTGGTTACGAAAGTAAAACTTTCGATATAGAAATAAAAAAAGACCAATCGTTTTCTTTTACATTAGAAGAGGATAGTGCAACTCTAAAAGAAGTACTAATTTCTAATAATTCTAAAAAAGCAATAACAACATTTTCGAGCGGAAAATTGTCTTTTAACCCTCAAAAAATGGTTTCAATACCTTCTGTTTCTGGAACTACAGACATAGTAAAATTACTGCAATTAACTCCTGGTGTGCAGAATTCTGGCGATGCCAATGGGTATTTATACGTTAGAGGAAGTGATCCAGGACATAATTTAATGCTATATGCAGACACACCAATATATGGGATGGCTCATTTATTGGGTGTTTTTCCTTTTTACAATGCCGACCATATAGAAGAAGTTCAATTCGACAAATCGAATTCTGATGCAAAAAACGGAGGGCGCTTAAGTTCGACAGTTTTTGTAATTCCGTACAAACAAATTCCGACGAAGTTTTCTATTCAAGGAAATTTGGGTTTGTTAGCTTCTCAGTTAACGGTTTCCTTTCCAATTAATGATAAAACAGGGTTGTATATTTCTGGGAGAAAAACCTATATTGATGAAATCATAGCACCACTTTTCAATTCAAAAAAGGAGAATGCAAACAGTGATGTACAAGGGTTGAAATATGGTTTTTCTGACGGGAACTTGACCTTTATTAGTAAAAATTCTAAAAACAGTCAGGTAACAATAGATGCTTTTATGAGCAGCGATAAGTTGCAAATTAAGGATTCTAATTTGGCGCTTAATGCCAATTTGAAATGGAGTAATAGCGCAGTTTCTACAGCTTGGAGGTATGCGTTTTCGGATAAAATAACCCTGACTAATTCTTTCTTTATAACCAGGTACAGTAATGAATTGCAAATGGAACAAGCAAGTATTCAAATGAATATTTCGTCATATGTTCAGGATTTAGGGTATAGAAACGCGATAGGTTATTCTTGGAAAAATGTCCCTTTTGAAACGGGCTTGCAGTATACTTTGCACGAAGTTCAACCACAAAAAATTGAAATATCTAATCTAAGTGCAAGTCCTCTTGGTAAACAGGCAGAAAATAATAAGACCAATAATTTGGCTGTTTTTACTAGTGCAAAGCCAAAATTAGGAGAAAAGTTAGATGCCGAATTTGGATTAAGACTCAATTATTATAGTTCGGGGACAAAGTCTAGTGCCTTTTTGCATATCGAACCACGGGTTGTTGTTACGTATTCTCCCAAAGAGAGTCTTTCTTTTTATGTTTCTTATACACGCCAAAATCAATATTTAAACTTGATTACGACTTCTAGTGTTGGGATTCCTACCGATTTTTGGATTGCAAGTTCAGAAGGAATTCCATCACAATCCTCAGATGCATTCTCGATTGGATACAACCAGAAAATCACAAAACAATTTAATACGACATTAAATAGTTTTTATCGGTCGATGAATCACTTGATAGAATATCCTTATGGTGTTACTCAATTTAATGAAATGACGACATTGAAAAATGATTTGTTAATTGGTGATGGAAAAGCCTATGGTTTAGAATGGATGTTGAAAAAAGATAGCGGAAAATTTAAAGGATGGCTTAGTTATACATTAAGTTGGTCCGACCGTCGTTTTGATGCACTCAATGAAGGGAATCGTTATTATGCAAAATACGATAGGAGGCACAATCTGGCAATTGTAGGTACATACGATTTTAATATTAAATGGAATGTTGGATTGACACAATTCTTTAGCTCTGGAAATCGTTTTACAATGCCTACTTCTTGGTATTTTATAAATAATAATCCTGTAAAAGAATATGGAGGGTATAATAATGCTCAAATGCCAAATTATATTCGTACAGATGTGGCTGTTAATTATTTTTTTATGAAAACAGCGAAAAAAGAAAGCGCTTTAAATTTTTCGATCAGCAATACTTTCAATATACAGAATCCTATATATGTAGTGCTAAATGTTTCTGTTGATAAAAATAAAGATAATATTGCTGTACAGACAGAGAAAAAAACATTGTATACTATTTTACCATCATTAAGCTGGAGATTCAAATTTTAAAAAAAAATGAAAAAAGTAATACTACTCTTTCTAATTGTTATGATAACAAGTTGTGCCAAAGAGGACTTTAGTATCGTAATTGCCGCTGAATCAAAAATTGTGGTAGAAGGATGGATTGAGGAAGGAGATGTTCCGCAAGTGATTTTGTCTCGTAGTATTCCTATTAGTACAACAATTGATTCGACAACCATTCTAAATCATGTGATTCGTTCTGCAAAAGTGACCGTTTCAGACGGAGAATACGAAGAGGTGTTGAGACTTAAAAGCGATAAGGATAGAATTCCTCCATTTGTATATTATGGAAGTGAAATTATAGGTGAAGTTGGAAAATCATATACGTTAAAGATTGAATACTTGGATCGAATAGTGACAGCCAAGACAAGTATTCCCAGTTCGGTATCTATAAAATCGGCTACTTATGTAAAGAAATATCCTGCCGACACTACTGGCTACGCTTATCTTGCATTTGACGATCCGATTCTAGAAAAAAATTATTATCAGATAGCTACCAGATTAGATAAAAAAGAACCTATTTTTGTTCCTGCTTTTTACGGAAATCTCAATGATGATAATTTTAGCTCCTCTGTAGTTTCTATACAAATTAATCGAGGGGTATTAATTTTTCCTAAAACAAAATTTAGACCTTATTTTTCAGATGGGGATTTGATCTTTGTAAGATTACGTACGATGAATAAGGAAGCTTTTGATTTCTGGAACGGTTGGCAGAACGAAATTGTAAATGGTAGAAATCCTATTTATCCTTCTAATACAAGTCTGAAATCAAATATAAAAGGAGGTGTAGGTATTTGGGCGGGTTACGGACAACAAACGGTTTCTATACAAACACCACCAAAAAAATAGGCAACCCCAAAAGGTTGCCTATTTTTTTAAATTTTAAAATACAGATTATTTTCTTTCGAAAGATTTTAAGAAATTCTCGAATTTAGTTTCAAGTGTATCAAAGCCTTTCGAGAAATAAACGCTCATCTCAACTTCGGTTTTGTCATTGAAACGAAGGTATAAATCCTCTTCGTAAAGCTGAACTAAAGTTCCAGTGTTATTACTCCAATCCCAATAACCACCATAAGGATTACTGCTCGCTACCCAAACGCTATAAGTTGGGTAACTGCGTCCTTTTTCTGATCGTTGAATCACGTCAGCTATTTTTGTTCCGTCTTTTTTAGAAACCAAAATTAATTTTGTGTTTTTGTTAGTCGCTTCAACTCTTCCTTATAGATTCTTTTTCGTTATTACTATTTTGGTCAGCGAAATACGTTTTTTTGTTGCTGTCAAGCTTTATTAAGGAACTTTTACTACTTTTAAATCATTACTGAGCCCTTCGGTATTGTTGTCGGCTACAATTACGAAATTCTCCATGATTCGGATAAGTCCATTTGCTTTCCCTTGGTAAGACACTAGTTTTTCGTCTTTTAGCAATCCGTCAATGTTGGCAGTACTACCAGCATTAAATTCAACTAAATTTTTCCCATTAAAGGTAAAGGCTGCTTTTGCTGTGTTGGGTTGCGCTTGTTTACCGCTTGTTTCCCAAGTATAGCCATCATTCAAAACCATTTTAAAGCTAGATTCATCTGGCGTTTCTTTTCCATTAGAATATTTTGCATTGGTTACAAAAGTTGCAGCTTGTTTCTCATCAATAGTCAAAGTTGCGTCTACAGTGTTAGGTAAGAAAATTTGATCAAGATCAAATTCTATTTTTATGTCAGACGAAGTAGCCTTAGAAGATAAAATAGCATTGTTTGCTGTTTGGCTTTTCTTAGCTGGGAAAACAAATTTCAGATCTGTTTTAGACTCGGTTATGGTCCAGTTTTTTTTGGTGTTGTTCCAAGTGTAAATTCCATACACGCCAGAAACATTAAGAATTTCGGCAATGCTGTTGTCATTTTTACCTTTAAAAAGATCAATTGAGCTAATGCTCAGTAAATCGCCTAAATTTTGAATGGCTTCAATTGCTCCCGAGGATTTTGACTTATCCATTTGTACCAACATATCATTGGCTTCGACCTCTAGTTTTACTTTTTGTTGCTCTGGGGATAAAGCAGAATAGGGTGTTGCTATTATTGTTGCTATTTGTTCTGTCAAGCTTTTTTCGCTATCAACGATAGGCTCTTCGGTTTTGTCACAAGAAACAAGTAATTGTGATGCAATAACAGAAACTAAAAGGAATTTTTTAATCATTTTTTTGAGTTTAATTTTAATATTTTAAAAGTACAAATCCTTGCGAAAATACTTTCTTTAATTGGTTTATGCAATACCCACTTTTAATGATATTGTTTTGGTAAATTAATAAGAAGGCATTCGTGGTATTAAATTCGATTTTATTTACATTTGTTGGGCGATTTACTAAGAAAAATATAACTACGATAATGATATATTCAAAAATAGAAGGCGAAGGCAAGCCTCTTTTAATTCTGCACGGATTTCTTGGGATGTCCGACAATTGGAAAACATTAGGAGCCCAATTTGCTGCCGAAGGTTTTCAGGTACACCTGTTAGACCTGCGCAACCACGGGAGAAGCTTTCATTCGGACGAATTTAGTTATGAAGTAATGGTTCAGGATGTTTTAGAATATTGCCAAAGTAATCATTTGGCAGTAATTAGTGTAATAGGACATTCAATGGGAGGAAAAGTAGGTATGCTTTTGGCGACGGAACATCCAGAAAGGATAGACAAATTGATTGTAGTCGATATAGGACCAAAATTCTATCCGCAACATCATCAAGCTATTTTGGCAGGACTCAATGCGGTCGATTTTACAAAAAAACCTTCCCGAAACGAAGTCGAAGCCATTTTGATCCGTTTTATTCCGGATCTTGGGACTCGACAATTCTTGATGAAAAGTCTGTACTGGCTAGAGCCAGGGCAGTTGGCGTTCCGATTTAATTTGGCTGTTTTTAATGATGAAATAAATGAAATTGGGAAACCATTGTCCGAGGAAGCCAACTTCAAAAGACCAACGCTTTTTGTTCGAGGCGGAAATTCCAATTACATTCTCGATAGCGATTTCGATGCGATACGAGGTCATTTTCCGAATTCAAAATTCGAAACGATTCCAAATGCAGGTCATTGGCTTCATGCCGAAAATCCAGTTTTGTTCTATCAGATTACAAGCTCTTTTTTAAAATAAAAGGGTAGCCATCCGATTTTTACTATATTTAGTAAATGTTTCAAAATAAACCGTACAATTACGTCACTATCTGTCTATTTTTATAGCGGTTTGCTGAACTTCGTTAAATTTTTACGCTTTATTTCAAAACTTTTATCCATTAAATTAAAAAAATAAAATGTATGAAATTATTAATTAGAATTCTAGTTACGGCAGGTTTGGTTTTGCTAATTGCTCACTTTATGCCAGGGGTTACGGTAGCTAGTTTTTCAACCTCCTTAATTGTGGCTTTAGTCCTCGGATTACTCAATGTATTCATTAAACCCATTATGGTTTTGTTTACCTTGCCTTTTACAATTGTTACATTTGGATTGTTTCTCTTGGTGGTCAATACTTTGATTATTTTATTGTGCGATTCAATTGTTGACGGTTTTTCTGTTAACTCATTCTGGACAGCATTGTTTTTTAGTGTTATTTTGTCTATTTCGGAGTCGATTGCGTACAAAATAATGGGTAGCGATAAATAAATAATGGTGTATTTTTAAAAGGGATAATGTTTTGTGTCGAGGGCAAATGCCTAAAAAAAAGGGATCGCAGATTAAGTAGGTTTTCACATATCGTTTAGAAAATACGGGCACGACCCGAGCAGTCAGCCATTAAGTTAGGGTTTAGTTGTCTCCTGCTTTGGCTGGAGGTATAAAAAATGGGACTCTATCCAAAACATTGATTTCAAATCATTCTTCTTTGTCAAAGTCCCAAGTCCACTTTCTTGAAATCTGTGGATAAATGTTTTTTTACGTTGAAAAAAGTAGTTTGTAATATCAAACGCAATTACAATATAGTCTAACTTTTTTCTCCTCACCTCAGGTCTTCTCTTTTCGATAGAGGAGGGATTGGGTTATATTATAATTAGGTTTGGT
>JAYVGE010000197.1:0-9796 GCA_043772515.1 Flavobacterium sp.
TGCCAAAACTGCACCAGTCAGGGCATTTTGTTGGGTTCCGTTGGCTTGATTTCCCATATTAAAAATGTCCTTCAATTCGGGATTTTTTGCAAACATACGATTGTAAAAATAAGTGATTAAGATGGTACCACTTTCTTTTAAAATTGGTACCGTGGCTTTGATTAATTCTTTCTGATCTGTATTCATAATGTAATAGGATTATTTTTTGACAAAGATACATTTATTTTTAATAGTTGTATTTAAAATACAACTATTAATTGTCAAATATAATTATTCTTGTTACGGATTATATAAGTCTAAGTTTTTTGCCACGACCCAAGCGAAAGCGAACTGGTAAAAGAATTACATGAATTATTTGCTATTTTTGTTAAAATTTAAAAGGATTAATGTAAATTATTAAAATTCTACCTAACTCTTTTTTAAAATCCGTGTCATCCGCGTTCCATCGACAAGACTTTCGTCAATTGGCAACTCTTTGTCAAACTTTCCAGCCACTTTCTTTAAATTCGTAGTAGAAGCTATTATTAAAATAGAATCGCGATTAATTTTAGAGGTATAAGACAAACACTTTTAAGGTTATTACCCCGCAATTTGCTGAGTTTTAGTAAAGAATTTCGGTTGCTATTTTGAATTTTTAGAATCTCTGCGTCTTTCTTTGCGAATAGTTGTGAAATAGTTTAGAAGCATTTGCCCTGCCAGCCTTTATATAATTAGAATCAATCGATTTTTGCTTATTTTCAGGCTTCAAAACATTTATAAGAGTATCTCTGTGTTTTCTTTGTGTATCTCTGTGAAACAACTTATTTTTGCTGAAACAACAACACAACTATAGCACTAATGAATACGACTATCACCACTACAGATTTTAATTTTCCGAATCAGAAATCGGTTTACCGAGGAAAAGTTAGAGAAGTATATAATATAAATGACGAACTTTTGGTAATGGTTGCAACCGATAGGCTTTCGGCATTTGATGTTGTTTTGCCAAAAGGTATTCCGTACAAAGGGCAAATTCTAAACCAAATTGCCACCAAATTTATGGAGTTAACACAAGATATTGTTCCGAATTGGTTGATAGCGACTCCAGATCCTAGTGTTGCCGTAGGGCATTTGTGTACGCCGTTTAAAGTCGAAATGGTAATTCGTGGGTATCTTTCGGGTCATGCGGCTCGGGAATATGCACTTGGCAAAAGAGAAATCTGCGGTGTGCCAATGGTCGAGGGAATAAAAGAAAACGATAAATTTCCAACGCCAATTATTACGCCAACTACAAAAGCGGATAATGGAGAACACGATGCCGATATTTCAAGAGAAGATATTCTTTTAAAAGGAATTGTTACGGAAGAAGATTATCTAGTTTTAGAAAAATATACTCAGGCTTTGTTTCAAAGAGGAACAGAAATTGCTGCCAGTCGTGGATTGATTTTGGTAGATACGAAATATGAATTTGGTAAAACCAAAGAGGGTGTAATTGTTCTGATTGATGAAATTCATACTCCGGATTCTTCTCGTTATTTTTATGCCGATGGATATCAGGACAGACAAGACAGGGGAGAAGAGCAAAAACAATTGTCTAAAGAATTTGTGCGTCGTTGGTTGATCGAAAATGGTTTTCAAGGTCTTGCGGGACAGCAAATCCCTGAAATGAGTGACGAATATATTGAAACGGTTTCGGAAAGATACATCGAATTGTATGAAAATATTTTGGGAGAAAAATTTGTAAAAGCAGACATTTCGAATATTGATGAAAGAATCCAAGAAAATGTTCTTACTTATTTAGAGAAAAAATAAATACCGTTTTTACAAGATTATAAAAACCGTAATTCGTATTTGAATTACGGTTTTTTTGGTTATTTTTCTAAAACTATTTTTAAGTCATTCAATCCGTCTTGTAAATCTTTTTCGAGTATTTCTTCCATATTCACAAAGACTAACATCAAGTTCATAGGATATGCCATTTTTCCATTAAAACCCCATTTTACTTTGGTTTGATTTATCGCAATGGCTTCTGTGGTCATATAGGCTCTATTTGTGGCTTCAAAAGGAACTTTGAAACGCAATTCGAAATCGATTCGTTCTCCTTCAATAATTTTTTTAATTTCCTGTTCTCCAACACCTACATTTTTGTCTTGGCTATTCCATAAATATACAAATCCTACAGTGCCGTCAGTTCCTGAAAAATTTTTGACCATTTTTGGGTCTTTTCTATTCCAAACGCTAAAATTATCTTGATTTTTAACGTATTTAATATATTTAAAAACACTGTCTTTTGGTAGGTTGATGGTGATTTCTCTTTCTATATTGTATTTTTTTGGTAGAAATAGTGCAACAATTAAAGCGAATACAATAATTCCGAGCAATCCGAAGAGGAGTTTTTTTATACTATTCATGGTTTTAAAATTAAGTAGTTTATAATTATTTTGGTTTTTTAAATTATGACTTATAGCAACTAATCCAATCAACAACAGACATTTTTTGTACGAGTTGTGCAATTAGTTCAAAAGGGATTTGATCTAATTTCTTGAATCGAATACAACTTTTTCCCATATCGAGTTTTTGTTTACTGTGTTTCGGATACTCTGTGACAAACCATTGTAATAATTCTGGGTTGGCATAAATTCCCATGTGATACAATGCTATAAAATTCTTTTGAGAGCCAATACTTAAAAACGGTAGTGGCAATTTTGGATCGCAATGATAACCGTCTGGGTAAATAGAATGAGGCACTACACAACCTACCATTCCGTAGCTTAATTCTTATAAAAAACCTTCTGGAATAGTATTGAGTATTGTTTCTCTAAGTTTTATAAAAGCAGATTTTCTCTCTTGGGGTAGTGCTGTTATGTATTGATTAACGTTTTTTACTAACGATTTCATTTTGAGCTTATTTACGGTAAAGTTATAAAAAAAAGATAACTATTCAGTCTAAGTAAATGTTTCAAAATAAACCCTTACTAGTACAAATTTGACACGGATCTCACAAGTTTACACAAGTTACGTTCTTTTTATACAAAAAAGCACCATTATAAAAAATATAATGATGCTTTTTTACTAAGGGTCTGATAATTTACGTACTCTATCGATTTTAAGCGTTGTTATGCTATGGGTATGTGTTTTTTTCTATTAAAAACCCAGAAAATAATGGGAGCAATTAATAAGGTATAAACAGTATCTGTGATGAGTCCTCCAATGATGACTGTTGCCAACGGTTTTTGTGATTCAGAGCCTATTCCCATAGAGATAGCTGCGGGCATTAATCCGATCAATGCCATAAGTGCGGTCATAACAACGGCTCGAGTCCTAGCTTTTACGCCAAGGAATATTGACTCATTTAAAGGAATTTTATTTTTTAAATTAATATGAAATTCCGAAATCGTGATAACTCCATTCTGAATACAAATTCCAAATAGTGCTATGAAACCTACCCCTGCAGATATTCCGAAATTAATACCTGTTATATGTAGCGCTATAATTCCTCCAATAATGGCAAAAGGAACATTTGATAAAACCAAAAGGGAATCTTTAAAGTTTCCAAATAGTATAAAAAGTAAAATAAAGATTCCGATTATACTAATAGGAACTACTTGTTCTAGTCGTTCACTAGCACGGACTTGATTTTCGAATTCTCCTGTCCAAGCGGTTGTATAGCCGTTAGGTAGTTTTACGTCACTAACTTTTGATTGTGCCTCGGCAATAGCACTTCCTAAATCTCGATCTCTAACCGAGAATTTTACGCCTATAAATCGTTTGGTATTATCTCTGTAAATGAATGCTGGTCCAGTAACTTTTTTTACTTCGGAAATTTCTTTTAAAGGAATTTTTGCTCCACTTATAGTTGGTACTTTCAAATTACCGATGTCATTTTCATCTTTTCTATATTCCTGGCCATAACGTACTCTGACATCAAATTTCTTTTCGCCTTCGTATTTTTCTGTTGCCGTTTTTCCTCCAAAAGCCAATTCTAAAACAGCTTGAGCATCATTTAGTGTTACACCGTAGGAAGCCATTTTTTCTCGGTCGAGAACCACACTAATTTCGGGTTGCCCAACATTTTTTATAACTCCAACATCCTTTATACCAGGAACATTTTTAATTTTTGCAATTACGCAATTGGCCAATTCATCTAGTTTGTCTAGATCATCACCATATATTTTTACGGCATTTGATGCCTTAAATCCTGCAACTGCTTCGGCAACATTATCTACCACGGGTTGCGAATAATTGTAGAAGATACCTTGGTGTTTTTTTAATTTTTTATCTATTTCTTCTACAAGTTCATCGGTAGTAATAGACCGTTTCCATTCCTTTGTAGGTTTTAAGTCAACTTGAAACTGAATAAATCCAAACCCATTGGGATCTGTTCCATCATTACTTCTACCAGTTTGCGACAATACGTTTCTTACTTCTTCAAAACTTTGTATATCCTGTCTTATTATTGCCGCTTTTTTTACGCTTTCTGATAGGGACGTACTCATAGGAAGCTCTGCAGTAACCCATAAGGCTCCTTCGTTTAACTGAGGTAAAAATTCTGTTCCTAGAAAGGATGCCGAAAAAAACACACTCACTAATATAATAAAAGAAGCGCAAAGTGATTTTATTTTGTGTTTAAAAGTCCAATTGAAGCCATTTTGAACCATTTTATTCAAAAAATTAACAAATGGATTGTTTTTTTCTTTCACATTTTTATTCAAAAGCAGGTGCGATAAAACGGGTACTAATGTTATTGTAAAAACGAAGGCACCAATTAATGCAAATCCCAGAGTAAAGGCCAATGGCGAGAACATTTTTCCTTCTACTTTTTGAAATGAAAATATAGGAAGTAAAGCGATTATGATTATTAATTTTGCAAAGAAAATAGATTTTCCCAATTCTGAACCTGTTTTTTTTATAAGGCTTCCTTTTGCCAATTTATTATAGGCTTCCATTCCTATTTTGTTGGCTCGATGGTCCAAGACTACAAATAATCCTTCGACCATTACGACGGCACCATCTATGATAATTCCGAAATCGACAGCGCCTAGACTTAATAAATTGGCATTCATCCCCATTAATTTCAAGCATAAAAAAGCAAAAAGTAAGGATAACGGAATAATGATTGCCACTATAAATGTGGTACGCCAATCGGCCATAAATAGAAAAACAACGCAGGTAACCAGAATAATACCTTCGAACAAATTGTGCATTACAGTATTTGTAGTGTAATTCATTAAATCGGAACGATCATATACAGGGACAATTTTTACATCCTTGGGCAAAATAGTTTCGTTTAATTCTTTTATTTTAGCCTTTATCAGTAGGAGTGTTTCTTTTGCATTTTCTCCTTTGCGCATAACTACAATGCCTTCTACAGTATCATCATTTTTGTCAAAACCAGTTTGTCCAACTCTGGGCATTGCACTTTCGTAGACTTTTGCTAAGTTTTTGACTAATATAGGATTTCCATGTGCTTCATCGACAATAATGTTTTCGATATCGGCAATCGACTTCAGTAACCCAACACCACGAACGACGTAAGCTTGGTTGTTTTTTTCTATAATATCTCCACCAACATTAAGGTTTCCAGCGTTTATGGCTTCAAATATTTGAAGTGGTGTAACATTGTATTTGGCAAGCTTTATGGGATCTACACCTATTTCATATGTTTTTGTCTGACCTCCAAATGTATTTAAGTCGGCAACGCCAGGAACTGCTCGTAGTTGTTTGTCGATAACCCAATCTTGATAGGTCAATAATTCCTTACTATCTCTGGTATCACTTTTTAAAATATACCGATATATTTCGCCTGTTGGGCCGTAGGGTGGTTGTAGTTCTGGGTTGACTTCATCGGGCAGGGAAACATTTTTTAATAAATTATTTACCTGTTGCCGGGCATAAGAATCGTCGACACCATCGTCAAAAACGATTTTAATTACCGATAAACCAAACATGGTAATACTACGAACACTGGTTTTTTTCTGTACCGAGTTCATTGCAATTTCTACTGGAGAGGTTACAAAACGCTCTACTTCTTCGGCACTTCTTCCGTTCCATTGCGATATAATGATAATTTGGGTATTGGTTACGTCAGGAAACGCATCAATAGGTGTGTTTTGGAAGGCAATAAACCCTGAAATGGCCAATAATCCTACCCAAAAGAAGGTAAATGCTTTGTTCTTGATCGAAAAAGCAATAATGTTTTTTATAAATTTGTTCATGTCTTAATCGTTTAAAGCACTATAAATTAATAATTGATTGGTGGTGATTACTTTTTCATCATTTTTTAAGCCACTAGCGATGTAAGTGGTTTCGCCTACTTGTCTAAAGATTTTGACTTGTCTTGTTTCGATGTTGTTTCTATCTTTAAATATCATGACAAAGTTTTTACTCCTGTCAAAAATAAGGGCACTGCTGGGAACGGCAATCATCGATTCTTTTTCGTTAAATGATAATTTGATGTTTGCATTCATTTCTGGTTTCAAAAGAAAATCCTTGTTATCAAGTCTAATTCTGGCATTCATTGCCTTGGTTTCGGGATCAATAATATTGAATATTTTATCTACTTTTCCTTTAAAAACTTTGTTGGGATAACTCAAAGTGGTTACTTCTGCATTTTGACCGAGTTTCACTTTTTCGATATCACTCTCGTTTACATTGGTAATTGCCCAAACCTCGCTAATTTCGGCAATATCAAATATGTTTTCTGAGCGATCACTGCGCAACAACATATTTTGATTGATGCTTTTTTGAATAATAAAACCACTAATGGGAGCTACAACATCATAAAGCGAATTTCCCTTGATATTATATATTTTATATGTTTCTTGCACGCGGTTTAATTGTGATACTGCTTTTTCAACCATGCTTTTGGCTTCAAGAACGTCTCTTTCTGAGTTCAATTTTCCATCAAATAGTTCCTGAGAGACTTTTAGATTGTTTTTTGCTACAATCAGATCACTTTTGGCATCTGTCATTTCTTTTTCAAAATCTGCAATATCAGTACTTTTTATTACCGCGAGTATTTGCCCTTTATGTACATAATCACCTAGTTCTACGTTTACTTTTATCACACTTCCGCCTACCAACGGAAATACATCTATTAATTTGCTATTGTCCGCAGTAATTTTTCCGTAAAAACTCAGTTCGTTTTTTAATACTTGTGTGGTTGCCTGGGCTGTTGTAGTCGATTTTAGCATGGAGTCACTGAGTACAAAAGTGGCTTTGGTTTCTTGATTTTCGACTGCTTTTTTGCAACCTGTTATTGATAATGTGACTAAGACTGCTGCTATTACTATTTTATTTTTCATTTTTTTATGTTGTTCAAAAGGGATTATTTTTATTTCCTTTGGTAAGGATTGGCATAGGATTAAAATAAATCCTTATTAATAGTATTGTTTAATTCTTCTCCCGAAAGCACTACTTTTTTCTTTAATTCATTTAGTTGAACCGTAGCTTGGTTGTAACTTTCCATAAAATCGGTAAAATCAAGTAGACTAATGTTTCTTTTCTGGAAATTTTTTAGCATACCGTTGTAAACGAGTTCAAAATTTGAACTGGCGTTCGTTTTTAGTTGGATGTAGTTTTTTCTTGATTCGTTCCATTTGTTCCAATTTGAGGCAATTTGGATTTGTAATTGTAAATCAAAATTTTGTTTTACCACTTTTGATTGTTCCAAAGTAGTTTTGGCAAACAGAATGTTTCCTTTGTTATTATTCCAGAGAGGTAGTGGTATACCAATACTAATAGTACCTTCATTATCAAAAGCTCCTCCGCGTTGGGAGTAGTTTGCACCTAGGGTCAAATCGGGAATAGCGAGTGATTTTTGGAGTTTGATATTTAGCTCATCTGCCTCTATTTTTTTTTGACTTAATAAATAATCTGGACGATTCGAAACGGCTTGCATTTCTAGGTATTTACTATCGAAAACAATTTCTTTGGTGTATTTATTAAAATCGGTATCGGTTATTTGGGGAATAATATTAGATGTTTCATTCATTAATAACTTCAAATTGGCCTGCTCTTCGATGTTGTTGCTTACAATTTCCATTCTTTCATTTTTAAAATTCAAGAACAATGATTGTAAACGGACCAAATCTTTTAGTGGTAAATTGCCCTTTTCTACCTGAACCGAATAGGAATTTACCAAATCCTCCAGATGAACCAATTGTTTGTCTGTAGTTTCGATATTTTTTAGGTTGAAATAAACGGTATAAAAACTTTTTCTCAATTCAAGTTTTAGGGTACGCAATACATCATTAAACTCGAGCTCTGCCAATTGTTCATTGGTTTTTGCTAAGTTTATTTCGTTACGTTTTTTGCCCCCTAAGTAAATGAGTTGTTCTATTCCAAAGGATTTTGCACCTTCAGATCCAATGTCAAAATATTTTTTTCTTTCAGAATTATACCCATTCAAATCTGCTGTCAATGTGGGATTATCCCATATTTTAGATTGAATTGTAAGTGCTTTTGATGCATCGATATTGTAATGCGAAGCGAGAAGAAAAAGGTTGTTTTTCAAAAACTGACTTTCACATTCTTGTAGTGTGATTGTTTTTTGCCCCACAACAATTTGATTGGCAAATAAGAGCAGTAATATTCCGAGTGTTTTTTTCATTGTATCGTTCTTTATTTGATACAAAGATGCTATCGGCAGGCTTTAAGACACCTTAATTATGTCCTTAAAAAGAGCTTAAAAACGAAAAAAAAGTTGAAACAAATTGGTATTCAAACTTGGAACGCTATATACGACTGTTGCATTATGAAGTGTCAAAATACGTTGAACGATTCGTAATCCTAGACCAAATCCAGAAGTTCCATGAGAATTTTTGCCACGCATAAAGGGCTCAAACAGTTTTTTTTGTTCTTCTCTATTCAAAGTGTTTCCAGTATTAGAAACAGAAATAATTAGATTTTGTTCCTTACAACTAATTTTGACTTTGGCTTGTTTGTTATCCGAATAAACACAGGCATTTTTTAGAATGTTACTAATAGCAATTTCTAATAATTTATTGTTTCCGAGAATTTCTAATGCAAAATCTAAATTTTCGTTTTCTTCAATTTCGAAAAGAATGACAAAATCGGGTTCTGTTTTATTTAGTTTTTCGATTGCTACAAACAAAATTTCATCGAGTCGATGCGTTTTGTTTTCGTTTTTATTGGTGTCTAATTGGGATAGGATTAATAAAGAATGAATTAATTCGGTGAGTTGATTGACATCTGATAAGATATTTTTTAGAAATTTTTTTGACCCAGTATCGATTTCTTTACTGTTGATTTTGTTTTCTATTTGAGACGTAATTCGCGCCAAAGGTGTACGCAATTCATGAGAGGCATGTGCTGTAAATTCTTTTTGCTTTTGATAGGAAACTTCAATTCGATCCATCATAAAATTGAATTCAGTAGCAATCAAATCTATTTCGTTTCTATTACTTTTTGCTTCTACTCGTGTCTCAAGATTGTTTTCGTTAATGGTTTTGATCTTTTGATAAAAAAATCCCAATGGATTCATTATTTTTTTTACGGTGATTGAGGTCAAAATCCAGCAGATTGTTGTAAAAAAAGCATACGAAATAAGTAGAAGAAATCGTAAATAAAGTAATTTTCGTTTGCCAAAATTATCAGTTGCCGAAATTAAAGCGTAAAAATCATTGCCGTTGGTATCATAAAAAACACCGTAAACTTCATATTCTCCTTGTTGTCTAAAAAAGGTTTTATGTTTTTTTAGGTATTTTAAATCATCATCAGACCAATTTATTTTGGCATCATCAATACTACTATAGATTAACTTATAATTAGAGTCAAAAATCAAAGTCTTTTCATC
>JAYVGE010000198.1:0-3923 GCA_043772515.1 Flavobacterium sp.
GTCAACACCTAATTTGTCTACGATAATCGCTTTTACTCTTGATGCAATGTCTGACATAATCTTTTAATTTTAGAATTTAATTTGTTGGCAAAAATAAAAAACTTTATTTTAAAACAACGATTTAGTTGATAAATGTGTAAACTAAATTAGCAATTTTATTTTAATAAAGATTTGACAATGTTATTTATTTTCAATTTTTATGCCTTTTTTTGCAGAATAAATAAAGGGTTTTATCATGAAAAATATCATAATTTTTGCTTCTGGATCGGGTACAAATGCTGAAAACATCATTAAATATTTTAATAAAAGTATAGTAGGAAAAGTGGTTTGTGTTTTTACCAATAATGCTTCGGCTCAAGTCCTCGAACGAGCCAAAAACAATAATGTAGCTATTGAGATTTTTTCTAAAGAAAACTTAATAAACGGAAAAGTATTACAAAAAATTGATGCCATTAATCCCGATTTAATAGTTCTGGCTGGGTTTCTTCTAAAATTTCCAGCAGATATCATCAGTTCCTATCCCGATAAAATAATAAACATACACCCTGCTTTATTACCAAAATATGGAGGAAAAGGAATGTATGGCATGCACATTCACAGCGCAATTGTAGCCAATAAAGAACTTGAAACAGGTGTCACTATTCATTATGTAAATGAGAATTATGATGAAGGAAATATTATTTTTCAGCAAAGCGTAGTTTTGTTGGAGTCGGATACTCCAGATGATGTCGCGGTAAAAATTCATACATTAGAGCAAAAATATTTTCCAGAGGTTATCGAAAAACTTCTAATTTCTAACCTTTAACTTCATACTTTGGAATACGACGTACATATATATACAGATGGCGCTGCCAAAGGCAATCCAGGGAACGGTGGTTATGGAGTTGTTATGGAGTGGGTAGGAAAGCCGTATAAAAAAGAATTTTACGAAGGGTTTCGACATACGACCAATAATCGAATGGAATTGTTGGGCGTGATTGTAGGACTAGAAAAACTTAAAAACCCGAATACAAAAGTATTGGTAGTCTCCGATTCTAAATACGTAGTGGATTCGGTCGAGAAAAAATGGGTTTTGGGCTGGGAAAAAAAAGGTTTTGTAGACAGAAAGAATTCGGATTTATGGAAACGATTTTTGGTGATTTACAGAAAGCACCAAGTGAAATTTAAATGGATTAAAGGACATAATAATCATCTGCAAAACGAAAGATGTGATGAGCTGGCGGTTATGGCTTCGATGCAAAAGCAACTTTCTGTCGATTCTTTTTACGAAAAAGAAGACGCTAAGTTGTTGTAATTTACTGTTATTCAGTGGTATATATTTAGAAAACTTTACGACCCTAATCCTTTGCAATTTAGGAACTTATAAACTATCTTTGCGCCTTAATTGAAACTCATAGTATGAATAAATTATTGATTGTTGGAACCGTAGCTTTCGACGCAATTGAAACGCCTTTTGGTAAAACAGATAAAATTTTAGGTGGTGCAGGTACTTATATAGGTCTTTCTGCCTCTTTTTTTAATTTACAATCGGCAATAGTTTCTGTAGTTGGAGACGATTTTCCACAAGAATATTTAGATTTATTAATTGCTAGAAATATCGATATTTCTGGTATTGAGGTGGTCAAAGGAGGGAAAACTTTTTTTTGGAGTGGTCTTTACCATAATGACTTGAATTCAAGAGATACTTTGGTGACAGAGCTCAATGTTTTAGCCGATTTTCAGCCAAAAGTACCTCAAAATTTCAAAAATGCCGACGTCGTGATGTTAGGAAACTTACATCCTATAGTGCAGAGTAGTGTCTTGGATCAAATGGAAACCAAACCAAAATTAGTTGTATTGGATACGATGAATTTCTGGATGGATTGTGCTTTGCCTGAATTGCTGGATGTGATTAAGCGCGTCGATGTAATTACGATTAATGATGAAGAGGCAAGACAGCTTTCTGGAGAATATTCTTTGGTAAAAGCGGCTGCTAAAATTCAAGTAATGGGACCTAAATATGTGGTAATCAAAAAAGGGGAGCATGGAGCTTTGTTGTTTCATAACAAAGAAGTTTTCTTTGCGCCAGCATTACCACTAGAAGATGTTTTTGATCCGACAGGAGCAGGTGATACTTTTGCTGGTGGGTTTACAGGATTTATTGCGCAAAGCCAAAATATATCTTTCGAAAACATGAAAAACGCCATAATTTATGGTTCTAATTTGGCTTCGTTCTGTGTCGAAAAATTCGGTACCGAAAGAATGCTGGCTTTAGATAACGAGCAAGTTATAGCGCGATTGAAACAGTTTAAATCGTTGACGCAATTCGATATAGAACTATAATGAAAATTTATGAAACCTCGGAAACGGGGTTTTTTTAATTAAAAAAAGAAATAAAATACAAATTTTCACGAATTGGACTATTATAAATTTGATAAGTAAAGGTTTTGAAATAAAGCGTACAAAATGTAACGAAGTTATTTTTAAACATTTACTATGAGTGAAAAATCTAAAGTATATCAAGCCTCGTCTCCCTCTTCTTTGGGGGCGGTACGAGGGAAAATAATTACACAACTACAAACAACAACAGAATGAGCGACGCTTTACAACACGAATGTGGAATAGCCCTAGTTAGACTACTAAAACCGCTTGAATTTTACAAGGAAAAGTATGGAACGGCTTTTTACGGAATACAAAAAATGTATCTCCTCATGGAAAAACAGCACAATCGTGGTCAAGATGGTGCGGGTTTTGCTAGTATAAAACTAGATGTAGAGCCAGGAGAGCGATACATCAGTCGGGTGAGATCCAATCATACGCAACCGATACAGGATGTTTTTAAGCAAATTAATGAAAGAATAAACGAAGAAATGACTGCAAATCCCGAATATGCGGATAATGTAGCACTGCAAAAATTGAATATTCCTTATCTAGGAGAACTGTTCTTAGGGCACGTTCGTTACGGAACGTTTGGCAAGAATAGTATCGAGAGCGTACATCCATTTTTACGTCAGAGTAACTGGATGCATCGTAACTTGATCTTGGCTGGAAATTTTAACATGACCAATGTAAAAGAACTTTTTCAGAATTTGGTAGAGTTAGGGCAGCATCCAAAAGAAATGGCAGATACGGTTACGGTGATGGAAAAAATAGGGCATTTCCTAGACAAAGAAGTGATGCAATTGTATCAAGATTGCAAAGAAGAAGGCTTATCTAAAAGAGAAGCTTCTCCAGTAATTGCAGAACGTTTAGACGTTGCCAAAATACTAAAACGCTCCTCAAAAAATCTAGACGGAGGATATGCTATGGCAGGACTTTTGGGGCATGGTGATGCTTTTGTATTTAGAGATCCGGCAGGAATTCGTCCTGCTTATTTCTATCAAGATGACGAGGTAGTTGTTGTTGCATCAGAAAGACCTGTGATTCAGACCGTTTTTAATGTCGATTTTGATAAAGTAAAAGAGATAGATCCAGGGTGCGCTTTGATTGTCAAAAAAAACGGAACCGTTTCTATGCAAGAAATTCTTGTTCCTACAGTAAAAAAAGCCTGTTCTTTTGAACGAATTTATTTTTCTAGAGGAAGTGATGCAGAAATCTATCAAGAGCGAAAAAAATTAGGAAAACTGATTTTGCCAGCCGTTCTTAAAGCTATAGACAACGATACAGACAATACAGTTTTTTCTTATATTCCAAACACGGCAGAAACCTCCTTTTACGGATTGGTAGAAGAGGCTCAGGATTTCTTGAACCAAAGGAAGAAAAAATTTATAATAGAAAACAAAGATAATTTAACAGACGAAACGCTAGAAAAATTACTTTCTGTAAAGATTCGTACCGAGAAAGTGGCAATCAAAGATGCCAAACTAAGAACTTTTATTACCGAAGACAGTAGTCGTGACGATCTCGTTGCGCATGTGTATGATGTGACTTATGGAGTAATTAAA
>JAYVGE010000199.1:0-28435 GCA_043772515.1 Flavobacterium sp.
TGAAGAAGAAAAAAACGAATCGCTTTTTACTTTTCTCGAAACCGCTTTACATTGGTTAGACAACCACGATGAGATTGCCAATTTTCATTTAATTTTAATGCTAGAAGTAACCAAGTATTTAGGCTTTTATCCCGATGTTTCGGATAGTAATATGCCTTATTTCGAAATGATCGAAGGCGTTTTTACACCCTTTCATGCCATAAGCTCACTAAGCTCACACGAAAGTAATTTGTTCAAAAAGCTAATTATTCTTAAATTCGATACCGACCAAAAGACCTTTCACGTGGTAGAGCGACAACTCCTTCTGAAGATTCTCATTGACTACTACAGCTTTCATCTAGACGGATTTAAAAGACCCAAATCTTTAGAGGTTTTGAAAGAGGTTTTTTCTTAAAACAAATCTTGTTTTTATATATTTGCTGCCAATTCCTTAATAAAGATACAAATCTATTTTGTTTTTTTATTTGGCTCAGGAGTTATTGCGCATTCCCTAATCTAAATCATTAAAAAACACAATGAAAAAAATTAAACTTTCTATCCTACTGCTAGTATTAGTCAGTATTTCAGCCTTCTCTCAAAGGAATTATGATGAGATAATTAAAACAGACAGTAACGTACAGGATCTAGTACAAAATGAAATTACAGGAATCGTTGTTTTTAAAGAAGGCGGGACTGTAAAAGGATTAGATCCCGAAACTAAAAAAATAGTTTGGACTCTGACCAAAGACGATTTTGGTTCAGTATCTGTGCTCGGGCTTTTAAACGATGCCGATTTAGGGAGTTTGTTTAAGGGTAAAAAAGAACTAACAAGTGTTCCTAATAGTCCTTATGTAGAAGCATATATCAATTCTAAATTCATTATCATAAATACCGATACTGGTAAAGTGGTTTACAATTCATCAAAAGAATCATTCTGGGTTACTCAATCGGATTTTTTAGCTGAAACTAATGAGTATTTGCTTACGCTAAAAAGTGAAGGAAATATGAATATCGCACTAATAGACATGACTACTGGAATTATCAAATGGAATACCACTGTAGACGAAGCCAAATCATTATTCGCTTTCTCACTAAAGGAGTCTTCTAATACCAATATTGCCCGTGTAAACGGACAAACAATTTATTATTTATTGTACGGAAAGCTATATTCTTTCGATAGAGAATCTGGAAAACTGAACTGGAAAGCCGAAGAAGAGTATACTAAATTTTTTCCAACACAAAATGATAAAAATATTGTTGTAGTCAACAGTAAAGGAATGTTTTCTGCAAAGGAATATTTAAATGTTTTGAGTACCGATAACGGTAAAAGTATTTGGAAAGAATCGATCAAAACAAAGCGAGTGGTTTATCTAGAAGATTGGGGAACAAAATTATTGATTGCTCATTTTGGTGGTTTTAACTTCTTTGACTTGAAAACGGGAGAGAAAATCTGGAAAAAAGATGCTCGAGGAGATGGCTTGAAAAGAGTTATCCCAATTGATCAAGACTTTTTGTATGTAGCCGAAAACGAAATGATGCTTATCAATAAGGATGGAGAAAAACTTTGGAAAAAATTTATTGAAATTGCAGATGACGTAGAGGATCCAATATTCTATCTAGGAAAAGTAGGTGAAAAAGTGATGTATCTTACCGGAACTTATGGGAACATGGTAGATTACAAAAGCGGAAAAAAATTATGGAAACGCAACATCCAGTTTGATAAAAACCGCCCTGTTCTATCAACTTATGACGAAGAAACTAATTCTTATTTGGTTTATAATGATGAAAAACTATATAAATTTAACCCAACTATAGAAGATAAACCAGAGCCATTTGCAGAGGTAAATATCAAAAGAGAGAAAGAGTTAAATAGTATTGAAATGTTTCCTTGGGGAGTCGCCCTTAGTGGTCCTGTAGAAGTAATGGGAGTTGCCCTTGATGGGACTGTAAAATACCATAGAACGTATAGCCAACCAGGAGAGACAGGAAGACATTTTGTAAAAGGAGCCGCAATGTTAGGTAGTTTTGCTTTAGGAGCCGCTTCTGCTGTAAAAGGGATTCAAGGTTCTGAATGGACAATGACTACTCGTGATGCAGATGGCAATGAAACGACTTCGGTTGTGAAAGCAAAAGACAAGGCAAAATTGAATCAGTCTGCCGCGGCCGCAGAAGGGGCTGCTGCAATGGCAATGGTAGCAGCAAAATTCGGTTCTCGTTTTAATGCCATGAAACAAAACAAGGATTTTGCCTATATTTTTGCCAAAACAGAAACAAGCGAGAAAATGTTAGTAAAAGTTAGAAAAGCAGACGGGGTTGAGGTTGATAAATTGATCTTTAAAAACATTCATCCATTATATGAAATTGATCCAGCGACACAAAATATCTTTTATGTGTTAGACAATTCCATTCAAATTTTTAATAGAAAATAAAATTCCAAAAGCCATCAGGATTTACTTCTGGTGGCTTTTTTTTTGATTATGAAATCGCCATGATTCCTAAATCACAAACACTGATGAAGAATGGCGATACCATATTCCTATAAAAAGCAAATGTTATCTTCGTATGAAAAAAATAATACTATTCCTTTTACTATTTGGATTTTCGATACTGCAAGCACAAGAAAAGATAAGCTACAAAAAAAAGAAATTTTTTATTCCCTCAATTGTCTATTCCAAATATCCTGTTCTCGATAATGTAATCACGCAAACTACTTTTTATCAGGTAGATAAAGAATTACGAGAGCAAGAACAATATCTAAAGAAAACATATTTTAACATTGATGGCTTTATAAAAGATCCCACCAATGGGAAACTCAAGATTTATGTTACGATTGCCATGCCTAAGTTTACAATGACACAAGTTGATAGTACGTATGACAAAAAAGAGAGTAGGTGGAAATACCAACCTTTTTCAAGATTTGAAGTAAAAGTTAATGTTGATGTAAAGTATGCTGACAAAATAATTTTTTCGGAAGTATTTGTTAGTTCAGAAGCATTCAATTTATCAGTAACATACCAAAAATCTGATTTGAAGCTGCTAATAGCGCTAAACGATAAAAAGCTTCAAGATTCGCAATTTAGGGCAGATTATAGTGATGATTTGTGGGTTGAGCATGTAATATATTCTTCGATGAATAGAATTCAAGGATTGCTAAACTATAGATTAAGATATTACACTACCGAAACCAAAGAGAAATTTGAGTTTATGACCTCCAAAGGACATTCAGAATACAAGCGAATGTTCGACTTTGAAACCGAAATTACTACGCAAATCCAGAAAATAACCTTAGAAAAAGGATTGGACGAAAAATTATTGGCGCCACATTTGGCCTATCTAGAAACGATGCTGGTTAAGTATCCGCCTTCTGAAGAAAATACAGATATACGATTTATAGTTACAAATAATTTGGCATTGACTTATTCTCTTTTAGAAAATAAGGGAAAGGCATTGTATTTTGCCGATTTACTAGTAAAGAATGACAAGCGAGATTCGAGAGGTTCGAATATAATAGACAGGGTCAATAACGCTAATTTTGTTGATAAAACGATACGAACGCACACCAATCGTTTTGCTGAGTTAAAGAAATTAGGATTCAAAATAAAAGAAGAAAAGGAAGAAGAGCGATTGGCGTTTTTTGAAAGGATAATTCAGCAAGATGCCGATTGGGAACAAGAAAAAGGCAACAGAACAATTTATCTAGAAAAAAATAATGCACAGCGAAATGGGATATTAGATTCTATTTCGTATCAAAACAATCCTGATTTACTCTCTAAAATAATAGCCAATTTAGGAGGAAGTAAAGCCTTGAGAGGAATTGAAAAAACACATCTTTTCTCCAAATTGAAAATCGAAGATAGCAATATGCCCCAAACTGAAGAAAAATGGGCGACTACTACAAATTATCTTTTAAAAAAGAAAACACCCGATAATTATTTAGAAATAGTAAATGGACCAGAATCTTGGATACATGATGATTTAGATAACAGTAGTTCTGAAAAATGGAAAAAACCAACAAATTCTGATTATTTAAATAGTGTAGCCAATCTGGACCCCATAAATTTATTGAGCTCTTTTCGTATTGATTTGTGGAATAAATTCGAATTAGTAGCAGATGAAATTTCAGACGGACGATTGTGTTATCATCTTACGTACTTTGAGAAAAAACTCAATTCTAATAATCGAACAATACCAAAAGTAGAGTACCATCTTTTTGTAGATAAAGAAAATCACACAATCGTTTCAACCGAGAAAACCGAGTTTGACAACGGGAACAAAAGTTCTTTCGAAAGAAAATTATATCAAGATTATCGGGAAATAGCCGCTTTGAACAGCGGTAAAATACCACACAAAATTCTGTACGAAATAGAAGATTTCTACGGAGATACTTTTTATCAAGAAGTGCGAGAAAAAGTAGAAATTAACCCTGTTTTTGGAAACAGAATATTCATCAAAGAGGTGTATTTTGGAAATTTTAAATAAACGATAAAAAGAACCTGAGTCTGAAGCCCTGCCAGGTTTCAGAACGCCGATAGGGCAAATAACGATAGAAAAACCTTGCGGGATTCCGATTCTCCTACAAGGTCTTTTTTGACCTTGTAGGTATTAAAGTTTAATAATAATAAGCTTTTTTGAAAAAAAAGTATCTTAAAAACAAACTTTTTAAAGTACTAATTCCTTAATGTGTATAAACGCTATGGAATATATTTCGCTTTCAATATTGTTTTCTTACGGTAAATTCTAGGCTTAAATGGTATAATGTACGTGAGTTTGTGAAAAATCATGAAATTGGTGTCCAATAATTCAAAAATCATTACTTTCGCAGATTGATTAAAGAAAACAATAAAATGAGCGCAAAATTTACTGAATACAAAGGACTTGACTTACCAACAGTAGCATCTGAAGTTCTGGATTTTTGGAAAAAAGAAAATATATTCGAGAAAAGTGTCACTACTCGTGAAGGAAACACGCCTTTCGTGTTTTTTGAAGGACCACCTTCGGCAAACGGATTACCAGGGATTCACCACGTGATGGCACGTGCCATTAAAGATATTTTTTGTCGTTATAAAACTCAAAAAGGGTTTCAAGTAAAACGTAAAGCAGGTTGGGATACTCACGGTTTGCCTGTAGAATTAGGTACCGAAAAAGAACTGGGTATCACCAAAGAAGATATAGGCAAGACAATTTCTGTCGAAGAATACAACGAAGCGTGTAAAAAAACAGTCATGCGTTACACCGATGTGTGGAACGATCTGACCCAAAAAATGGGCTATTGGGTCGATATGGAAGATCCGTATGTGACGTACAAACCCAAATATATGGAGTCGGTTTGGTGGTTGTTGAAGCAAATCTATAACAAAGATTTGATGTACAAAGGCTATACCATTCAACCGTATTCTCCAAAAGCAGGAACAGGTTTGAGTTCGCATGAAGTAAACCAACCAGGAAGTTATAGAGATGTAACCGATACTACTGTTGTGGCGCAGTTCAAAGCATTAAACGAAACTTTGCCAAGTTTTCTTCAAGGTTTTGGGGACGTTCATATTTTGGCTTGGACAACCACACCTTGGACTTTGCCAAGCAACACTGCTTTAACCATTGGTTCAAAGATTGACTATGTCTTAGTGGATACTTTCAATCAATATACGTTTCTTCGTGCCAAAGTGATTCTGGCTAAAAATTTAGTCGGGAAACAATTTGCAAAAGGATTTTTTGAAAGTATGGAAGCTGTCGATTTTGAAAATTTCAAAGAAGGCGATAAAAAAATACCATATCAAATACTTGCCGAATGCAAAGGAGCAGATTTAGTAGGAATTCGTTACGAGCAATTAATGCCGTTTGCTTTGCCGTATCAAAATCCAGAGAATGCTTTTAGAGTAATCTCGGGAGATTTTGTAACGACAGAAGACGGAACAGGAATTGTACATACGGCACCTACTTTTGGAGCCGACGATGCCAAAGTAGCCAAAGAAGCGATGCCCGAAATACCGCCAATGTTGGTTTTGGATGAAAACGGAAATCCAGTTCCCTTAGTAGATTTACAAGGAAAATTTACCTCGCACATGGGGGAATATGCTGGAAAATACGTAAAAAATGAATATTATAATGATGGCGAAGCGCCAGAACGTTCCATAGATGTTGAAATTGCCATTCGATTAAAAGAAGAAAACAAAGCATTCAAGGTAGAGAAATATGTGCACAGTTATCCACACTGTTGGAGAACCGATAAACCAATTTTGTATTACCCACTCGATTCTTGGTTTATAAAAATTACTGAGGTTCGGGATCGTATGTTCGAACTCAATGAAACCATCAACTGGAAGCCGAAAGCAACAGGAGAAGGACGTTTTGGGAATTGGATTAAAAACGCCAACGATTGGAATTTATCTCGTTCTCGTTATTGGGGAATTCCATTGCCAATTTGGAGAACCGAAGAAGGAACCGAAGAAATTCTTATAGGTTCTGTTGAAGAATTGTATAACGAAATCGAAAAATCGGTTCAAGCAGGCATTCAAAAAGAAAATCCTTTCAAAGCGTTTCAAATTGGAGATATGTCCGATGCTAATTATGGCTTAATTGATTTGCATAAAAATGTAGTAGACCAAATTGTATTGGTTTCGGCTTCAGGAAAACCAATGAAACGCGAAGCCGACCTAATCGATGTTTGGTTCGATTCGGGTGCTATGCCTTATGCACAATGGCATTATCCTTTTGAGAACAAAGAAAAAATAGATGCAAACAAAGATTATCCTGCCGATTTTATCGCCGAAGGTGTCGATCAAACTCGTGGTTGGTTTTATACCTTGCATGCCATCGGAACGTTGGTTTTTGATAAAGTAGCTTACAAGAATGTGGTTTCAAACGGTTTAGTTCTAGACAAGAATGGGCAAAAAATGTCGAAACGTTTGGGCAATGCCGCCGATCCTTTTGAAACATTAAAAGAATACGGTCCAGATGCTACGCGTTGGTACATGATATCGAACGCAAATCCTTGGGACAATTTAAAATTCGATTTAGAAGGAATTGCTGAGGTGCGTCGTAAGTTCTTCGGGACATTGTATAATACGTATTCTTTCTTTAGTTTGTATGCCAATATAGATGGTTTCAAATATGCCGAGGTCGAAATTCCATTAAACGAAAGACCCGAAATCGATCAATGGATTATTTCAGAATTAAACACCTTGATAAAAGAGGTAGACAGTTTCTATGCCGATTATGAACCAACAAAAGCGGCTCGTGCTATTTCAGAATTTGTTCAGGAAAATTTGAGTAATTGGTATGTTCGTTTGTGTCGTCGTCGTTTCTGGAAAGGCGAATATGCACAAGATAAAATAGCGGCTTATCAGACTTTGTATAGCTGTTTATTGACCATAAGTAAACTCGGTGCGCCAATTGCGCCTTTCTTTATGGACAAGCTTTACAGAGATTTAACGCAGGCGACACAGTCAGAAAGCTTTGACTCCGTACATTTGGCGACGTTTCCAGTTTCGGTTGAAAACTATGTTGATAAAATGTTAGAGAGCAAAATGCAGAAAGCGCAAACCATCTCTTCCCTGGTATTATCCCTGCGAAAAAAGGAAATGATTAAGGTGCGTCAACCCTTGCAAAAGGTAATGATTCCGGTACTTGACGAGAGTCAACGACTCGAAATTGAGGCGGTTTCAGACCTTATAAAAGCAGAGGTAAATGTCAAAGAAATTCAGCTTTTAGATGATGCTTCGGGAGTACTGGTAAAACAGATTAAGCCTAATTTTAAGGCACTTGGTCCTCGTTTTGGTAAAGATATGGGATTGATTTCCAAGGAGATACAGTCTTTTACTTCGGAGCAGATCAATCAACTGGATAAAGAAGGTACAATTGTTGTTGTAGTCGCAGGAAATAGTGTAACTTTATCTATAGAAGATGTTGAAATTACATCGCAGGATATAGAAGGATGGTTGGTTGCGAATTCAAACGGAATAACAGTTGCCCTAGACATTACAATTTCTCCAGAGTTGAAAGAGGAAGGTATCGCAAGAGAATTGGTTAATAGAATTCAGAATATCCGTAAAGATTCGGGATTTGAAGTTACCGATAAAATTAAAGTAACGTTACAAAGTAATGATATTCTCGCGGCAGCGGTAAAATCGAATGAAGCTTACATTAAAGCAGAAACACTGACACAAACATTAGTTTTTGTAGAAAATATAAGCGACGGAACCGAGATTGAATTCGATGAAGTAAAAACAAAAATAACAATTACTAAATAATTGAGTTATGATAGTAGAAGCGACAAAGTTCTCTGACGCGGATTTGGCAGAGTTCAAAGAGATTATTCAAAATAAAATTAAAAAAGCACAAGCCGATCTAGATCTGATAAAAAGTGCTTATATGAATGATTTGAATAACGGTACCGATGATACTTCTCCTACATTCAAAGCATTTGAAGAAGGAAGTGAGACGATGTCTAAAGAAGCGAATTCACAATTGGCTATCCGTCAGGAAAAATTTATTCGGGATTTAAAAAATGCCATGTTTCGTGTCGAAAATAAAACATATGGTGTTTGTAAGGTAACGGGAAAATTAATAGATAAAGAGAGGTTAAAAATAGTCCCTCACGCAACCATGAGTATCGAGGCCAAAAACTTGCAACGATAGTAAATTGACACTTACAAATAATTAACGCTCCTTTGGGAGCGTTTTTTTTGATTAAATGGTTACTTTTGCTCCATCAAAATTTTTAAAATGTCATTACGAAAAGCATACCTCCTTATTTTTATAATATTACTTGTCGATCAAGTTTCTAAGATATACATCAAAACTCATTTTGTTTTAGGCGAAGAAGTAGAAGTTTTTAGATGGTTTCAAATTCATTTTATCGAAAATGAAGGGATGGCTTGGGGAGTTCAAATTCCGGGAACCTACGGAAAATTATTTCTTACCTTGTTTCGATTGGTTGCCGTAACCGGAATAGGATATTGGTTATGGGATGCGGTTAGAAAAAACGGTTCCAATTATTTGATTGTGGCTATAGCATTAATTCTTGTTGGTGCTTTCGGGAATATTATAGATTCTGTTTTTTATGGTGTCATTTTTGATAGCAGTAACCAACAAGTAGCGACCTTATTTAGTGATAAGCCTTACGGAATTTGGTTTCACGGAAGAGTGGTAGATATGCTGTATTTTCCTATATGGAGCGGACATTTACCAACTTGGTTGCCTATCTGGGGCGGAAGAAATTTTACTTTCTTTAATGCCATTTTTAATATTGCCGATATGGCGATTTCTACAGGAGTCGGAATTTTAATTATTTTTAACAAAAAAGCATTTCCTAAAGTCGATTGATATTCTTTCGAACATTAGGGTCTGTTAAAAAAATGACTAATACATTTTGTCTTGTTCTTTCGTTCTTTTTCGGCATTAAAATAATTCTTGCCTTGAAAAACAACAAAATAACTTCGCCAATTCTGGATCATTTATTTCTTAACAAGTCCTTAATAAAAAACAGGATTGTCTGTAACTGATAACAATAATATTCTTAAACGAATTGGTGATAAATATGAAATTGGTGTTAAGAAAATCAATCATGGTTTGTTTAACGGACTGTCCTAATAAAAAAAGACCTAATTCAAGATTTGAATAGGTCTTTTTTTATTTGTTATGTCCAGGAGCATGTCGTTTGGTGCTTTTTTCTCCGGTTATTTTTTTGGCTTGACCAGGAGGAATCGGTTTTGTTTTAACGTATGTTCCATTCGATCTTGTTCCTACTCTAACAGCGCAACTAGATAATGAAATAGTGAATAAAACGGCTAAAAGAGTCACTGTAAATCTGGAGTATTGAGATGTTTTCATAAGTTTTAATTGAGGTAGTAAATACCAAAGTACGAATTCAAAATTAAAAAGAATAAATAAAATCTGGTGTAATACAATAATCCAGTTTTACATCGGTTTCAAAAATGTCGGCAATCAATTCTTCAGGACCAAAAAAGGAAAGCCCAATTTTTATGACATTGGGTTTGCATTCGGATAAAAAAATATCATAGAATCCTTTGCCGTAGCCCACTCGATTTCCTTTTTTGTCAAATGCCAAAAGGGGTACAAATACGACATCAATTTGGTCAGACGGCACCTTGATTCCATCGGTAGGTTCAGGAATGTTGTATTCGTTTTTCTTTATTAAGGTGTTGTCTGTTAGAAGAAAAAGTGTCATTTTTCGGGTTCTAAAGTCACTTTTCGATATAATAATTTCTTTATCTTTTCCGGATAATAGGTGTAGTATGAATTCGGTATTTACTTCCTGATGTTCTGTGATGGGCAAGAAAACATGAAAATAGGTTTTGTCCCAAATGGGCAATGTTAGAATGGCATTGGCAATAGCCAAACTCTTTTCTTCGCGATCATCTAGGCTTAAATCTTGTCTTAATGCTTTGTACCGATTTCTTAATTCTTTCTTATTCTGCATCTAGATCAATAGTATTAGACATGTGATAAATGGCATCTCCTTCGTAAACAATAGGCGAATGGTTGGCATTGATTACATAACCGTCATTCGGAGCTTTTACCTTGCGTTCAAATTTACCAAAAGGATCTGTAATAATACCAAGTACTGTTCCTTTTTTTACAAAATTCCCTACGGTATCGTTGTCGTTCAATAGTCCAGAACACTTGGCTCTTAACCAGCCGGATTTGTCAATATAAATCGATTCTTTGGTTGGTTTCTCGATGGTTTGTTTTGGGTCTAGCATGTCTAAATGTGCTAAGAGTCGCTTTGCTCCGTTTACTCCAACATTGGCAACGCTATCATTGATGTCGAGAGATTTTCCTCCCTCAAAAAGAAGCATTTTTACATTCATTTTCTCGCTAGAATTTCGAAATGAGCCTGCAATGTTTTTAGAATAAAGGGTAAAAGGGGCGTTAAAAGCATCGGCTAATGCTTTTAATTCGGCATTGTTTTGGGTTAGGCGAATCTGTGGAGCATTGAATCTACTGGCACCGCCAGAATGAAAATCGACAGCATATTCTACAATGGGCATTACTTCGGTAAGAATGTGATAAGCAAACCGGCTGGCCAAAGAACCTTTTTTACTTCCAGGAAAAACGCGGTTTAAATCTCTTCCGTCTGGAAAATCTCTCGATCGATTAACAAAACCGTAAATGTTTATTATCGGAATGCAGATAATTGTTCCTTTTTTGGGTTTGTTTATTTTTTTATGAACGAGTTGGCGGACAATTTCAATACCATTAATTTCATCGCCATGAATGCCTGCAGAAAATAAAACCACGGGTCCTTCTAGTTTTGAGCGTCGTACAATAATTGGTATGTTTAGTTTGGTGGTAGTGTGCAAACGGGCAATTTCTACATTGATTGTTCTATTCTCACCAGGCAAAATTATTTCACCAAAAAGCATTATTGGTTTTGTGTTCTTCATAGCTTAAAAATCGAGCTAAATATATAAAATAATTATTTGTAATTCTTAATTTTGATTGAATACGGGATACAGATAGCACTGCTTTTAATAATTGTAAAATCTGCGTAAAAAAGTGCAGGTAGATTTTCGAAAACTTTCAAACCCTTCTTAAAATTCAATTTGTCCTGTATTCAATTAGATTTAGTACATTCGATTTTAAAAGTATAGCTTTTTTTAGCAGAATGAGCAATTATTTTAAAAATGAATGCCTTGTTTTGATTGTGGTAATTCGTAAATTTGGTGTCATTAAAAAAAAACATTATATATCGTTTAATTTTGGTTTAGATGTTTCAGAATGTTTTGCGAGAACCACAATAATAACGACAAATTCCTTATCCTAAAAATGCCAATACCAACTCTAGAACTTCAAATTTTAACTTTACCTGATAGTCCTGGTGTGTATCAATATTATGACAAGGAAGGGAAAATTCTGTACGTTGGCAAAGCCAAGAACCTAAAAAAAAGAGTTTCCTCTTATTTTAATAAAATTCATGACACGGCAAAAACCAATGTACTTGTAAAGAAAATCGTAACGATAAAACACATCGTTGTTCCTACAGAAACCGATGCCCTTCTATTAGAAAACAATCTTATAAAAACCTTGCAACCGCGCTACAATGTGTTGTTGCGGGATGACAAAAGCTATCCTTGGTTGTGTATTAAAAAAGAACCGTTTTCTCGAATTTTTGCGACCCGAAGAATGGTCAAAGACGGGTCGGAATATTTTGGTCCTTACACTAGTTTCAAGACCGTTCATACCATTCTAGATTTAATAAAAGAATTGTATCCGTTGCGAACCTGTAATTACGATTTAAGTCAATCAAATATAGAAAGTGGCAAATTCAAAGTTTGTCTGGAATACCATATCGGTAATTGTAAAGGACCTTGTGAGGGGCTGGAATCATTGGATAATTACCAAAAACAAGTAGATGCTATACGCGAAATTCTTAAAGGAAATTTCAAGGAAAGCATGAAAGATTTCAGAAAACTAATGACTTACTTGGCATCTGAAATGCGTTTTGAAGAAGCGCAAAAAATAAAAGAAAAAATAGAAGTTCTAGAGAATTATCAATCCCGTTCGACAATCGTAAATCCAAAAATAACGAATATCGATGTGTTTTCGATCGTTTCGGATGAAAGTGCGGCGTATGTCAATTTTTTGCAAATTTCGCACGGGTCGATTATTCGTTCCCATACAATGGAAATGAAAAAGAAGCTCGACGAAACCGATCAAGAACTATTAGAATTGGCTATTATAGAACTTCGGGAACGGTTTCAACTACTATCCAAAGAAATAATAGTTCCGTTTGTAATTGATTTGGGAGAAAACATAAAAAGTACAGTGCCGCAATTGGGAGACAAGAAGCAAATTCTGGATTTATCGGTTCGTAATGCCAAATTTTATAGGATAGAACAACTCAAACAGTTGCAAATTGTAGATCCAGATCGCCACGCCAATCGAATTATGGCGCAAATGCAAAAGGATTTGAGATTACCCGAAGAGCCCCGACACATAGAATGCTTTGATAATTCGAATATTCAGGGAACTAATCCCGTTGCGGCTTGTGTCGTATTCAAAGACGGAAAAGCCAGCAAAAAAGAGTACCGCCATTTTAATATAAAAACGGTTGTAGGGCCAGACGATTTTGCATCGATGGAGGAAGTGGTGTACCGTCGTTACAAAAGAGTATTAGAGGAACAGCAACCTTTGCCACAATTGATTATTATTGATGGAGGAAAAGGGCAACTGTCATCGGCCCTCAAGAGTATTGATGCTTTGGGTTTACGTGGGAAAATTGCCGTAATTGGTATTGCCAAAAGACTAGAAGAATTATTTTATCCGGGAGATTCTATTCCGTTATATCTAGATAAAAAATCGGAGACACTAAAAGTGATTCAGCAATTAAGGAACGAAGCACACCGTTTCGGAATTACTTTTCACAGAGACAAAAGAAGCAAGGCTGCTATAAACTCTTCTATCGAATCTATTTCAGGAATAGGCGAAAAAACAATGCTTGTGTTATTGCAGCACTTCAAAAGTGTTAAAAGATTGAAATTAGCATCAGAAAAAGAAATTTCTGACGTTGTAGGTGTTTCAAAAGCCAAAAAAATAGTCGAATTTTACAAAACAATTGATCAATAGTTATTTGTGTTGAAGCAAAAAACATTAGAATTTATAGCAAATACTGAACAATGAAGTAGGTCTGCAAAGCCGATAGTCACAAATTAAACGGCTGTTGAAATAGCGATTAATAAAGGCGAAAAATGTTTTTGTCTTACAAAATGGTTGCGTTTGCTATAGGAATCCTTATAAATAAAACACATATGAAAAAATATGTTTTCTTAATTATTACTTTTTGTATCGTTTCGACGTCGTTTTCGCAAGAGCAGAAAATACCCAAAGTGGGTTTGGTTTTAAGTGGTGGAGGTGCCAAAGGCTTTGCGCATATTGGTGTTCTCAAGGTGCTAGAAGAGGCAGGAGTGAAGATAGATTTTATTGGAGGCACGAGCATGGGAGCCGTTGTTGGTGGTCTCTATGCGGTGGGGTATAATGCAAGTCAGATTGATTCTATTTTTAAGAAAACAAATTTTGATGATTTGATAAAAGATTTTATTCCTAGATCATCCAAGAGTTTTTACGAGAAAAAAAATGACGAGTTATATGCGATTGCTTTGCCCTTTAATAATTTTAAAATCGGAATTCCAGAGGCCCTTTCAAAAGGAATGTACAATTACAATTTACTAAGCAGGCTTACCAGAAATGCGAGACACGTAAGGGATTTTAATCAGTTGCCAACCCCTTTTTTATGTATTGGGACCAATATTGAAACTGGAGAAGAAGTTTTGTTGAACAAAGGAAATCTGGCGCAAGCTATAATCGCTAGTTCGGCATTTCCATCGCTGTTTTCTCCCATAGAAATAGATGGAAAACTATTGGTAGACGGTGGTGTTGCTAATAATTATCCTATTGATCATATAAGAAAGCTGGGTGCCGAAATAATAATAGGAGTAGATGTTCAGGACGATTTGTTGGATAGAACAGCGCTTAAAGACGCAACCAAAATTCTAGTTCAGATTACCAATTTGAACACGACCGAAAAAATGAAGAAGAATGTAATCGCTACCGATATTTATATAAGACCAGACATTAAAAATTTTGGTGTTATTTCTTTTGATAAAGGGGAAGAGATTATTAGACGAGGAGAAGAAGCCACTTTTTCGGTTTATGAAAAGTTAAAACGTTTAACCAATGAGACGCATCCTTATAGAAAGCCAAGGCTAAAATTGGTAGTTGATAGTTTACAGATACAAGATATAAATTGTAATGAATTAAAGAATTACACCAGAGGTTACATTGTAGGGAAAATGAAATTTAAGCCTGGTAAGAAGATCAGCTACAAAGAATTGCAGACCGGAATGAATAATCTAGACGCTACTCAAAATTTTAGTGCCATCGATTATAAATTTGATATCAATGGAGAGAGAGAGGATTTGAATATTAGCCTAAAAGAGAATGCAACAAAAACCTATCTTAAGTTTGGATTGCATTACGATGGGCTGTTCAAAAGTGCTGTTTTGGTAAATCTAACCCATAAAAAGACATTTTCGAGGAACGACATTATATCCTTCGATATGGGTTTGGGGGATAACATTAGGTACAATTTAGATTACTATATCGACAATGGTTTTAATTTAAGTTTTGGGTTTAAATCGCATTTTAATCAATTCAATAAGAACGTAACCGATCATATAAGCAAAGAAAAGTCAAGTTTGTCTAATAATACAATTAATATTGATTTTTTGGATATGACAAATCAAGCTTATTTTCAATCTGTATTTGTTCAAAAATTTTTAGTTGGAGCGGGTGTAGAGATTAAGTTGTTGAAGATAAGATCAGAAACACTTTCAGGAACGAACCCAATTATAGATAGAAGTAATTATATAAGTGCATTTGGTTATCTAAAATATGATTCCTTCGACAATAAATACTTTCCTAAAAAAGGATGGTATTTCTCTGGAGACATTCAATCGTTTATGTTTTCTTCTAATTATACAGGAGATTTTAACCCTTTTTCGATTGGTAAGGCCGATATGGGTATTGCGGTAAAAATTGCTAACAAAACAACTTTGAAGCTTCAAGCTGAAGGTGGTTTTTCTTTTGGACCAAAAAGCGTTGGTTTTTTTAATTTCGTTCTTGGAGGATATGGTTTTAATAGCGTCAACAATTTTAAACCATTTTATGGGTATGATTTTTTGAGTATTGCGGCCAATAGTTATTTGAAATCGAGTGCAACGATTGATTATGAAATTTACAAGAAAAATCATTTAAATCTGACTGCCAATTTCGCTAATATAGAAGATAATCTCTTTAAAACAGTAGATTGGATTTCGTTTCCTAAGCATTCAGGGTATGCCGTAGGTTATGGTTTAGAGACTGTAATTGGGCCAATAGAAGTAAAGCATTCCTGGTCGCCAGATAATAAAAGTGGGTATACTTGGTTTAGCGTTGGTTTTTTATTTTAATTTATTCCATAAAATTACGATATTTGCAGTAATGAAAGTAACTTGGATCGGTTTATTAGAATATCTTCAATTCCTTATCAAAAGGAATCCGGAATGATAGAGAAGCACAATAATTAGAAAAGATAATCCTTTGTCCTGTACAATAGAATAAGCTTTTCTATCTAATTGTCATTTTTTTTATCATTATAACATTATCTAATTATCAAACTATCAGATCATGCCACTATATCATAAATTAGGAAGTTTTCCTCAAAAAAGGCACACCCAATTCGAAAAACCAAACGGAGGACTCTATTACGAGCAACTCTTTGGGACAGAAGGTTTTCATGGGCATTCTTCCTTGTCATACCATGTGTACAGACCAACACAAGTCAAGGAAATTCTAAAATCCTACTCGGTCGAACCTAAAATTGCCATTGGTAAAAACATCAAATCCTTGTTGTTAAAAGGTTTTGAGTTAAAACCAGAAGACGATTTCTTGCAAAGCCGCAAGCCCATGTTGGTCAATAAAGACTGTACAATAGGTTTGGCAGCGCCTAGAAAATCACTTACCGACTATTTCTACAAAAACGCCGATGCCGATGAAATGCTATTCATTCACAAAGGAAAAGGAAAACTCCGTACCATGTTGGGAAATATTCCATTTGAGTACGGTGATTACCTTATAATTCCGCGCGGAATCATTTATCAAATCGAATTCGAGACTTCTGATAATCGATTGTTTTATGTAGAATCTTTCGCTCCGTTTTACACTCCAAAGCGATACAAAAACGAATCAGGGCAGCATTTAGAACATGCGCCATTTTGCGAGCGTGATTTTATTTTGCCAAACGAACTCGAAACACACGACGAGAAAGGCGATTTTGTGATCAAAATAAAAAAGGAAGGCATGATACATGAGGTAGTCTATGCTACGCACCCTTTTGATGTTATTGGTTGGGACGGCTACAATTTTCCGTATGGATTTAGTATTCACAATTTCGAGCCTATTACAGGTCGTGTACACCAACCGCCACCAGTGCATCAAACGTTCGAGACCGCTACTTTTGTGGTTTGTTCGTTCTGCCCTAGGTTATACGATTATCATCCAAAATCTATTCCAGCACCTTACAATCATAGTAATATAGATAGTGATGAGGTGTTGTATTACGTAGATGGCGACTTTATGAGTCGTAACAATATCGAGCAAGGACACATTACGTTGCATCCCAAAGGAATTCCGCACGGTCCTGCGCCGGGCGCAATGGAACGTAGTATTGGTCATACCGAAACCCAAGAATTGGCCGTAATGGTAGATACTTTTCGACCGCTTATGGTGACCGAAGAAGCAATGGGACTAGACGATGGTCAGTACTATAAATCATGGGTTGATTAGGTTTTTGCGAAGAATGAAGCAATTTCACTTTATATCACATCAGTTCATCGATTTAATATATTAGGAACTATTTTCTACTAGTATGTTGCAATCTTAGTTATTAACCAGTCAGGGGTCAAGCCCTGATTGGTTAATAATAAGGATTTCCACTTCAAACGAAGTTCACGGAATTCTAATTGAAAATAATAGTTTAGTGAAGTAATCAGGGCTTTAGTGTCAACAACAACAACAACAACAACAACAATTTTATAAAACAACCCCTCTGCGTAAATCAGTAAAATTTGCATTATCTACAATCAATTACTAATTATGGAGAATCAAAAAACAAACAAAATGGCAAAAGAAATAAAATCAGTAGAATACGGATTAGAAAAAATATTTGAAGGAGCACAAGATTTTCTTCCTTTATTAGGAACCGATTATGTAGAGTTCTACGTAGGAAACGCAAAACAATCTGCACATTATTACAAAACCGCTTTTGGTTACCAATCATTAGCGTATGCAGGATTAGAAACGGGTGTAAAAGATAGAACGTCTTATGTCTTGAAACAAGATAAGATTCGCATCGTATTGACGACACCATTAACACAGGATTCTCCAATTCATGACCATTTAAGAAAACATGGAGACGGAGTAAAAGTGGCAGCGCTGTGGGTAGAAGATGCTACAAATGCCTACGAAGAAACCATGAAGCGTGGGGCGCGTTCTTTTATGGAGCCAACCATTGAGAAAGATGAATTTGGTGAAGTAATTCGTTCGGGGATATATACGTATGGCGAAACGGTTCATATTTTTGTAGAACGTAAAAATTATAACGGAATTTTCTTGCCAGGGTACAAAGAGTGGAAATCCGATTACAATCCAGAACCAACAGGGCTAAAATATATAGACCACATGGTAGGAAATGTAGGTTGGAATGAAATGAATACTTGGGTGAAGTTTTATGAAGAGGTTATGGGATTTGTGAATTTCCTTTCGTTTGATGACAAACAAATTAATACCGAATACTCCGCTTTGATGAGTAAGGTAATGTCTAACGGAAACGGTAGAATCAAATTTCCGATCAATGAGCCTGCCGAAGGAAAGAAGCGATCTCAAATCGAAGAATATTTAGATTTTTACGGAGGACCTGGAATTCAGCATATTGCTATTGCGACCGACGATATCATAAAAACAGTTACACAATTAAAAGCAAGAGGAATAGAATTCTTGTCTGCGCCACCGCATACCTATTACCAAGTAATCCCAGAACGATTGGGGGTACACATGGAAATGATGAAAGAGGATTTGAATGAAATCGAAAAGTTAGCGATCATGGTCGACGCAGACGAAGAGGGATATTTATTACAAATATTTACCAAACCCGTACAAGATCGTCCAACATTGTTTTTTGAGATTATTCAGCGTATGGGAGCCAAGGGTTTTGGAGCAGGAAATTTTAAAGCACTATTTGAATCAATTGAGAGAGAACAGCAATTGCGAGGAACGTTGTAAAAACAAGTTATTTTTGCATTATGTAAAAAAATAACCGATGAACAACATCTTGTTTTACTAATTATGTGTTAAATGTTATTTTTTGTTAAATAAAACTTGATTTGTTAGCTATCTTTGCAAACGCAAAAAGGGAAGGGGTGGTTTCCTTCCTGATTTCATATAAATTTCATAATTTATAGTTTTTTGGTTAGTTAATAGCATAAAAACTCAGTCATTAATTTGACTGAGTTTTTTTGTTTTAATACATTTGGAACAAAATTTGATTTATGCCTGATCAATAATCAAAACACCAATGAAAAAAATAGTCCTTTTCTTTATACTAACAGCTGTCGTAGGTTTTGATTCTCCAAAAGAGGATGCTTACGATGTGGGTGAGTTTTTTAAATTGCGAATCCATTATGGCTTTGTAAATGCGGGCTATGCCACCTTAGAGATCAAAGAAGCGTCAATAAACAATAAAAAAGTTTTTCATATCGTAGGCAAAGGCTACACGGTGGGTATGTCTCGCTTTTTTTTTAAAGTCGATGACTTGTACGAAAGCTATATCGATAAGGAAACGAGAAACCCGTATCAATTTGTAAGAAAAATAAACGAAGGTGGTTATACTAAAAACCAAGAAGGATTTTTTAATCCAGTTACCCACAAAGTCCTTGTAAAAGATTATAAAAATAAAAATGAGAAAACCTTTACAATCCCAAGTAATACTCAGGATATTTTGTCTACTTTCTATTATTTAAGGAATTATCCCGATATTGATAAAATAAAACCAGGAGAATCTGTAGCACTCGATATGTTTTTTGATGAGGAAACCACTAAGTTTAAGTTAAAATTTATAGGGCACGAGAATATTAAAACTAAATTTGGGACCGTTGCAACCATGGTATTTCGTCCTTTGGTGCAATCCGGACGTGTCTTTAAAGAAGAAGAAAGTCTGACTGTCTGGATTTCTGACGACGACAATAAATTACCCATCCGAATAAAAGCCAGTCTGGCAGTGGGTTCTATCAAAGCAGATTTGGATTCGTTTAAGGGATTAAAACATGTATTTAACGTAAAAAAATAATGAGCACGAACGATAATTCACAAGCAATTCTAAAAGAAATTGATCATAAATACCAAGCCATAAATCAAAAAACCGAAACACATCTCGAAGGATTGCTTTGGTCTAAACCTATTACTTATTGGGATTATATTCAAACCGATGCTTTATTAAACCTTCAAATTCAAAGAACAACACTTCCTGACGAGATGGTTTTTATTATGTATCATCAAGTCAATGAGTTGCTATTTAAGATGATACTTTGGGAAATGGATCAAATGGCATATGCTCAGGAAATTAAAGTTGCTTTTTTTGCAGAAAGACTAACGAGAATTAGCCGTTATTTTGATATGCTAACGACCTCTTTTGATATTATGGGAGACGGAATGGAAGTAGAACAATATTTAAAATTTAGAAATACACTTACACCAGCAAGCGGTTTTCAGAGTGCGCAATACCGATTGATCGAATTTTCTTCTACCGATTTGATCAATCTTATCGATCATCGTTTTAGAGCGTCAATTGATAGAAGTACCCCTTACGAAAATGCTTTTGAACATTTGTATTGGCAAGCGGCAGGGAAAGACCATGCAACAGGAAAAAAATCGTATTTGTTGGAAGAATTTGAGCGAAAATACAAAGTTTCGTTCCTGCGACACATGGAGGAATATAACACCATAAATCTTTGGCAAAAATTTAAACAATTACCAGAATCAGATCAGCAGAATCCCGATTTAATTCAAGCCATGCGACACTATGACCACACCGTAAACATTACTTGGGTTATGGGGCATCTTAATGCGGCAAGAAAATATATTGATACAGGCGAAGCAACAGGAGGAAGTGATTGGAAAAAATACATGCATCCCAAATACCAACGCCGAATATTTTTTCCGGAATTATGGACAGCAGAGGAATTAGCCAATTGGGGTGCGGAAGAATAGTATAAAATAAAAAGGTGCAGTTTGAGAAAAGTCGTTGTAAGTATACTAATTTTAGTTTCTTTATTAGCCTGTAATAAAGAAGAGGATGTTTTGGGTGATAAATTCGTTAAATCCGCTTCTAAAAAAAGGGAGTTCGGGTTTACCTATGCTGACTACAATGTTATTCAGGATACGATAAAGGTGGGGGATACTTTTGGGAGTATTATTCAAAAACAAAATATTGCTAACCGTAATGTGTACGACATTGTCGCTGCTGTAAAAGATAGTTTTGACGTTAGGACAGTTCGCAATCATAAACCGTATACTTTGCTTAGGTCTAAAAACAAGAAAAATAATTTAGAAGTTTTTATATACCAACCCGACGCTTTACATTATTATGTAGTCGATTTTCGAGATACAGCGGTTGTTGCTTATCAAAAAATAAAACCCATTACCATAAAACGCAGAACAATTGGCGGTTTGCTCAAAGGCTCTTTGTCCGAAACGTTAGAAAATGCAAAAGTCGAAGGTGCTTTGGCGAGTAAAATATCTAAAATCTATGCCTGGTCTATCGATTTTTTTAAACTTAAAAAAGGAGATCGATTCGGAATCACCTTCACCGAAAGGTACATCAACGATTCTATTTATGATGGGGTAGATAGTCTCGAAGCTTCTTTTTTTGAGTATAAAGGTAAAATTGTTTATGCCTTTCCTTTTGCTCAAGACCTTTCTTCAGGAAAAATAGAATACTATGATGAAGAAGGGAAGACCTTGAAGAATTTTTTTCTTAAAACGCCTATAAAATTCAGTAGAATATCGTCTGGATTTTCGACGAATCGTTTTCATCCCGTGCAACAAACCTGGAAAGCACACAAAGGGACTGATTATGCCGCTCCACACGGAACACCAATAACCACAACAGCAGCTGGAGTTGTCGAACAAACGGGTTTTACAACAGGTAACGGAAATTTTGTAAAAGTAAAGCATAACAATACGTATGCTACGCAATATTTGCACATGTCTCGAATTTTGGTGCGTCGCGGGCAGCACGTGACTCAAGGACAGGTAATAGGACTTGTGGGAAGTACGGGTTTAGCCACGGGACCACATGTGTGTTATCGCTTCTGGAAAAATGGGGTTCAAGTGGATGCTTTGAAACTAAAATTACCCAACGGAGAGCCAATGAACGGGCAAAGTAAAGACCGATTTATAAAAAAAATAACTCCTTTGAAATGGGAGTTAGACAGTGTCTCTAATCTGTAGCGTTATTAATTAATAGGTGTTGGTTTAATGTTTTTTGTCACATTGTGTGCAATATGATTAAGAGATTTTAGATTAACGATAGAGATTTTCTAATTTTGCCAATACAAATGTTAAGGGTATTGTTTTATCTTCTTGATCCCGCAAAAAAACATCTCCTCCTAATCAAGCACGCCTCCAAAGGAAGAGATGTGGTACGCAATTCTTCTACTTTGAAGGGGGTGTCTGAAAGGCGGAGTGACACCCAAAGCGTAGCTAATACCAAACCCAATTAGAGTATAGTCCAATCGCTCCCCTACTTATACATAGGGTTGAAGGGTAGGTTTGTTGTAGTGAAGTAAAACAGATTGACCAAGGGTGTAAAATCGACAATTAAATGTTTTGCAACTCCAAATTTGACCCGTGCCTAAAAGTCGAATAGACAAGCAAGCAGAAAAACAACAATCATTATACTGACACGGAATCGCTTTATTCGTGTTGCAGATTTTGATGCAATGGCAAACGATATTTGGGAATTCCATTCGAAAACGCCCTCTTTTGATGATTTGTCTCAAAAATGAGGAGTACTTACTAACAGTGTCTTTATTTATACTAATTTCGGTACTACATTAAAATACAATAAAAATGGCTTTAAACTCAGTAAACCCCACCCAGACAATTGCTTGGAAAAAATTGCAAGCACATTTTAACGAGATGAAAAACGTTTCGATACAAGAACTTTTTCGTACTGATGCCGATAGAGTCGAAAAATTTAACTTGCAGTGGGGTGATTTTTTAATAGATTTTTCTAAAAACAATAGCAATCAAGAGACGTTTGTTTTGCTAAACGAATTGGCAAATGAAGTAGGATTGAAAAGTGCAATCGAAGACTATTTTGATGGTGCGATAATCAATAAAACCGAAAATAGAGCTGTTTTGCATACTGCATTGCGAGCCAAAGAATCGGCTACTATATTGGTTGACGGACGGAATGTAGTTCCTGATATTTTTGAAGTAAAAAACAAAATAAAGGATTTTACGAATCAAATTACCTCTGGGCAACGAAAAGGATACACAGGAAAACCGTTTACCGACATTGTAAATATTGGTATTGGGGGGTCGGACCTCGGGCCAGTTATGGTTGTCGAGGCATTGCAATTCTACAAAAACCATTTGAATGTTCATTTTGTTTCGAATGTCGATGGGGATCATGTAAATGAAATTATCAAAAAATTAAATCCAGAAACGACGCTTTTTGTGATTGTTTCAAAAACATTTACCACGCAAGAAACATTGACCAATTCGGAGACTATCCGAAAATGGTTTTTGCAAACGGCAAACCAGAAGAATGTGGCACAGCATTTTGTGGCCGTTTCTACCAATATAGAGAAAGTTACTCAATTCGGAATCGATTCGAGTACTATTTTTCCGATGTGGGATTGGGTTGGGGGACGTTTTTCTTTGTGGAGTGCGGTTGGACTTTCGATTAGCTTAGCGGTAGGTTTCGATAATTTTGATGCGTTGTTAAGCGGAGCAAACAAAATGGACGATCATTTTAAGACAGCCGATTTTGACAAAAACATGCCCGTTATATTGGCTTTGTTGAGCGTTTGGTACAATAATTTTTTTGGTGCCGAGAGCGAAGCTTTGATTCCGTACACGCAATATTTACAAAAATTAGCGCCCTATTTGCAGCAAGGAATCATGGAAAGCAATGGTAAGAGTATCGATAGAGACGGGAATTTGGTCGACTATCAGACCGGAACCATCATTTGGGGAGAACCAGGAACGAATGCGCAACATGCTTTTTTTCAGTTGCTACATCAGGGAACCAAATTGATTCCCGCCGATTTTATAGGATTCGTTAGTCCGTTGTACGGCAATGATGAGCATCATGATAAATTGATGTCCAATTTTTTTGCACAAACAGAAGCTTTACTGCACGGAAAAACAAAAGATCAAGTACAGGCGGAATTCGACAAACAAGGGTTGTCTGAAGCAGAAGCCAAATCGTTATTGCCTTTTAAGGTTTTTAAAGGAAATAAGCCGACAAACACAATTCTGATTCAAAAACTAACGCCCGAATCCTTGGGCTCTCTGATTGCATTGTACGAACATAAGATTTTTGTACAAGGGATAATCTGGAATATTTTTAGCTACGATCAATGGGGAGTCGAATTGGGAAAACAGTTGGCTAATTCTATCCTTGAAGAGATACATTCAAAAGAGATAAAACACCACGATAGCTCTACATTTTTCTTGTTAAATCACTTCTTGAGAAAAAAATAAGAACAGTTTTACGATTTGTTTACTTTCAAAACACATCAAAAAAGCCTTGAACACTAGTAGTTTAGTGCTTTTTTTTGTCTAATTGTTTAAATTTCAAAGGATTGATGAATTGGTCTAAAAGAAGTTGTTTTGTGTTTGCTTCGATTTTTTGGAATAATAGCAACGAAAAGAACTAAATTTTTACATATTGTATTTTATTTTAACTTTTTGACTGTAGAATTCATTTTAAGGTAAAAAGCTAGGACAAGAAAGTAAAATATTAACAATTACGTAACACTATGCGCGCATAATGTTATATTTTTGCCAAATAAATAAACCAAAACAAAAAATGAGTACAATGAAAAATTTTTTACTTACGGGATTACTTTTATTAGTGGTTTCTACTGTATTCTCTCAGGGGAAAATAACAGGAAAAATTACAGATGGTCAAGGTCCCTTGCCTGGTGCGAATGTGGCTATAAAAGGGTCGTCTCATGGCGCTTCTACAGATTTTAATGGAAACTTTTCAATTAATACAACAGCAAGTTCTGGGCAATTGATTGTTTCTTATATTGGTTACGAAAACAAAACGATTTCGTTTTCGGCTGCTAATGGTGGGACTAAGGATTTAGGCGAAATTGTTTTAAGTTCAAATTCTAATGAACTAAGCGAAATTGTAATTAAATCTTCGGTTGTAGATATTGCAAAAGACAGAAAAACTCCGGTTGCAGTCTCGACTATAAAAGCGGCTGAAATTCAAGCGAAATTGGGGACTCAAGAATTTCCTGAAATCTTGAAAAACACACCTTCTGTATACGCTACAAAAGGAGGTGGTGGTTATGGAGATTCTAGAATTAATATTCGTGGTTTTGGTCAAGAAAACATTGCAGTAATGGTAAATGGAATGCCAATAAATGACATGGAAAATGGTCGTGTTTTTTGGAGTAACTGGGCTGGACTTTCTGACGCAGCTTCAGCTATGCAGGTGCAAAGAGGATTGGGTTCTTCAAAATTGGCAGTTTCATCTGTTGGAGGAACAATAAATATTGTTACTAAATCTTCTGATATGAAAGAAGGTGGGTCTTTTTCTTCTGGTTTTGGTAATGCAAATTATTTAAAACTACAAGGATCATATAATACTGGGAAATTAGCTAATGGACTTTCTGCTTCTGTTTTACTATCTCAAACTCAAGGAGACGGGTATGTAAATGGTACTCCGTTTGAAGGAACGAATTATTATGTAGCTTTAGGATACTCTACTAAAAATAACAAACATGATTTTCAACTTACTGTAACAGGGGCGCCACAATGGCACAACCAAAGATCTACAGTTTCTACAATTGCTACCCAACAACAATACGGTTCTGTTGATAATCCAAATACAAGATACAGTGCAGATGCTGGATATTTGAATGGGGCGGAATATAATATTAGAAAAAATTACTTCCACAAACCTATTGCATCTATCAATTGGGATTATAAAATAAACGAAACTACGAAACTTTCTACTATCCTTTATGGTTCATGGGGACGTGGAGCTGGAGCAAGTACTTCAGGTGGTATAGGAGGTTTATCATATAACAGTTCTGCTTTTTTATTACCTAATGGAATGGTTGATTATGATAAAGTTCAAGCGTACAACTCTGGTAAAGGAAAAGTTAGGTTTAATGGTATAGATCAAACCAGAACACAAATTGGAGGAGTTTTTCAAAATAGTACAAATTCAGGTAGAGCTGGAGCTGGAACTACAGCATCTCCTTATGTTTATAACACTACTTCAGGAATATCTCAAACCTCTTCTATCAATTCACATGACTGGTATGGAGCTGTAATAAATTTGAATAAAAAATTAAGCCAAACATTGACTCTTGATTTTGGTGTTGACGCTAGAACTTACAAAGGATATCATTATACTGTTGTAAATGATTTACTAGGTGGAGGTGAATTCTTTGATAATACTATGGCAGATTTGAAACCAAATGGCAGACATCTTACTACAACATATAGCACAGATGTTCAATGGAACCCTTTTGCCAAAAAAGAGTATGAAAAAATCACTTTTAATAGTACTGGAAATGTAAGATGGTACGGTGCTTTTACTCAATTAGAATATTCTAAAGATAATTTAACAGCATTTGTTCAAGGAGCTATTTCTCAGCAAGGATATCAAAGGGAAGATGATTTTGTATATAAATCAACAGATCCTTTAACTTCTACAGATTATAAAAATATTCTTGGAGGTAACGTAAAAGGAGGTGTAAACTACAACATTAACGAGCATCATAATGTATTCGGTAATGCGGGATATTATTCTAAACAACCATTCTTTAATGGAGTTTATCCTAATAACAAATCTACTGTAAACCCAAATCTTACCAACGAAAAAATAATTGGTTTTGAAGCTGGGTACGGATTTCGTTCCTCTAAAATCAATGCTACTGTAAACGTTTACAATACAACTTGGAACGATAGATATTTAAAAGGTAATGCACTCCCTGATTCTCCTGGTATTATTGGAAACACAACTTATACAGAGTACTTAGGACTTAATGAGGTACACTCTGGAATTGAATTTGAAGCTAATTCAAACATAACCGAAAAATTAAAAATAAATGCCATGTTCTCTTACGGAATTTGGGAATACAAAGGAAATGCTACTGTTAGTGCTTATAACCAAGCAGATAATTTGCCGATCCCAGGGTATGTAGCTACTACGGTCTATATGGATAAGGTAAAAGTAGGAGATGCGGCACAAATGACAGCTTCTGTAGGAGCTTCGTATGAGGTATTGACTAGAGTAATCTTAGATGCAAATTATAATTTTAATGATAATTTGTATGCTGGAATTAGTCCAATTAACTTTACATCAGCTACAAACAAAGGGTCTTTGCAATTGCCTTCTTACGGCTTGATGGATGCTGGTTTTTCTTATAAAATGGTAACAGGTAAAAACAAAGATAAATCTGTAAACTTCAGATTGAACGTAAACAACGTTTTAGATAAAACTTATATTGCTGAATCAAGAACAAATATTTTTGCAAATGACAATATAGATTCTAAAAAACCAACTCTTGGGACTTATGATTCAAACGGACAGGTTTACGACGGAGTTGCAACTGCTAATCAAGTTTACTTCGGTTTCGGAAGAACTTGGAACTTTAGTATGCGTTACGATTTCTAAAATCGAATTATTATAAATAAAAAGCGGCATTCACTATTTAGTGTAATGCCGCTTTTTTTATGGCTTTTTTGCTTATATTTGTTCAAACAAAACAATAATCTATGTACGAATTTTTACAAAAACTGCACTCAGGGTGGGCTTATATTGCCCTTTTATTACTTGTGGTCGCAGTGGTTAACGCCTTGATTGGCTTGGTTTCTAAAAAAGAATTTACGGGCAATGATCGCAAAATTGCTTTATTTGGTTTAATAGGAACACATATCCAATTATTGATGGGTATAATTTTATACATCGTTTCTCCATTAGGATTTACTTCATTAGGGCAAATGGCAGACAAAGCTTTGCGACTAACTTCTTTAGAGCATCCTTTAATCAATATTATTGCAATCGTTTTAATTACAATAGGTTGGTCTAAACACAAGAAATTAAAAACTAGCGAGTCCAAATTTAAAACTTTTTCTGTTTTTTATAGCTTAGGGTTGTTACTTATTTTGAGTAGGATTCCTTGGTCGACATGGTTTTAAGTAAACAAAAGTCCTGAAAAGGGCTTTTTTTATCTAAAATGATTTTCTAACGAAATTAATTAACATGAAAAAATATATAACATCTTGTTTTTTTCTTGCAATTTTAGGATTAGCAATTGGTCAAAGTAAGAGTGCAGACAAACAAAAGATCACACAGTCAAAAACAATAACTCCCAAAATTGTAGTAGAAAAAGATACGGTCAAGAAGACTAAAGAAGTTGCAAGCCTACAAGAAGAGATAGAAGACTCGCTTATAGTCGAAGTAGGGAAGTTTAAATTCTATAAAAAAGAGGCGCACGCTTCCTATTATCACGATAAGTTTAATGGTAAGAAAACCGCAAGTGGCAAAAGATTCGACAACAATAAGTTAACCGCTGCGCATAGGAAACTCCCTTTCGGAACCAAACTAAAAATCACCAACGAAATTAATAGAAAATCTGTAATC
>JAYVGE010000200.1:0-3918 GCA_043772515.1 Flavobacterium sp.
ATAAAGTTAAAACCAAAGAGAAAATAGTGCCGCCAACAATCACAACTCCCATTCCGATTCTACTTGTTGAGGCTGCTCCAAGAGACAGTGCAATAGGCAATGCGCCTAATGAAATAGCTAAACTAGTCATTAGAATCGGACGCAATCTCGCTTCTGAAGCTTCTAAGATAGCATCCAATTTGGGTTTTCCTTGTTCTCGCAATTGATTGGCAAATTCTACAATTAGGATTCCGTTTTTGGTTACCAAACCAATCAACATTACGGTTCCTATTTGACTAAAAATATTCCAAGTTTGGTCGAATAACCATAACGAAAAAAGAGCTCCAGCCACCGCCATCGGTACCGTTAAGATAATAATAAAAGGATCTATAAAACTTTCAAATTGTGCTGCAAGTATCAAAAAAATTAATAGCAAAGCCAATCCAAAAGCAAAAGTAGTATTCGAACCACTTTCGACAAAATCTCTAGATTCTCCGCCCAAATCGGTAGTAAAGGTGTCGTCTAAAACTTTGGCTTTTATGACATTCATTGCTTCAATTCCTTGACCAATACTCTTTCCTGAAGCGAGACCTGCCGATACGGTTGCCGACATGTACCGATTGTTGTGATACAATTGTGGCGGATTACTTTGCTCTTCAATTGCAACTACGTTGTCCATTTGAATCAATTCGTCTTTGTTATTTTTGACAAACATCGAAGTCAAATCTAACGGTTTCGAGCGGTCTTTTTGGTCAAATTGACCGATAACTTGGTACTGTTTTCCGTTTTTTATAAAGTAGCCAAAACGCTGTCCGCTCAACGAAAGCTGCAAAGTCTGTGCAATATCGATTACTGAAATTCCTAAACTCTCGGCTTTTTCGCGGTCTATGGTTACATTTATTTCGGGTTTGTTAAATTTAAGATTTACATCTGTGATAGAAAAATTTTCGTTTTTGGAAGCTTCTTCCATAAATAATGGAATTTTTTCTTCTAATTTCTTGAAAGTGGTTGCTTGAATAATATATTGAATTGGTAAACCACCTCGTCTGTTTACTGCAATTGTAGGCTGTTCGATAACGGCTGTTTTTGCTTCGGGATATTTTTTTGTTATTTGGCTCAATTTATCGGCAATTTCTTTTTGAGAGCGGTCTCTTTCGTTGGGCTGATTCAATGCAATTCGAATTCGACCACTATTTACTGTCGAGGCTCCAAATCCAGGAGAAGTTATAATCAATGCTACTTTTTTTTCAGGGATAGAATCGTCTACCAACTTAGAAATTTCTTGCATAAAACGATCGGTATATTCATAAGTAGCACCCTCTGGTGTTGTCATGCTTATAGAAACCGAACTTCGGTCATCGTAAGGAGCAGTTTCCTTCTGTAAAATGCTGTAAAATAAGTAAATAAGACCAAAACAAGTAATTAGAATAGGAAAACTTAACCATTTATTATTCATAAACTGGTTTAAAGCATTGGCATAAGTACTGTTTAGTTTTTGAAAATAAGGTTCGGTAAGAATATAAAATTTCGATTTTTTCTGTACGCCACCCTTCATCAAATAAGCGTTTAGCATAGGTGTTAATGTTAAAGAAACAAAAGCCGAAATCAGTACCGCAGCACCAATAACAACACCAAACTCTCGAAACAATCGTCCGACAAACCCTTCTAAAAAAATTACAGGTAAAAAAACAGCGGCCAATGTTATTGAAATAGAAATTACTGCAAAAAATATTTCGTTCGATCCTTTGATGGCCGCTTCAATAGGCGACATACCTTCTTCAACCTTTTTGAAAATGTTTTCGGTTACCACAATCCCATCATCTACAACGAGTCCTGTGGCAAGTACAATTGCCAGTAGCGTCAATACATTAATAGAAAAACCAAAAAGCCACATAATAAAGAAAGTTGCTATTAAGGAAACAGGAATATCAATTAATGGTCGAAAAGCAATTGCCCAATCTCTAAAAAACAAATAGATAATTAGTATTACCAATAGTATAGAAATACCCAATGTTTCTGCAACTTCGATAACAGATTGTTTGACAAAAACGGTATTATCTATAGCTATATTTAGCTTAATGTCTTTGGGTAAATCTTTTTTTAAGGCTTGAAATTCTTTGTAAAATTCTTTCGAAATATCTAAATAATTTGCTCCGGGAAGTGGTACAATGGCAACGCCAACCAAAGGCAATCCAGACTGACTCATTTTGGTTTCTAAATTTTCTGCTCCCAAAGCTGCGAAACCAATATCACTCAAACGAACTGTTTTTTCGCCATCTGAACGAATAATAATGTTATTGAACTCTTGGGGTGTCGAAAGATTTCCAACTGTTTTTACGGTCAATTCGGTATTGTTTCCTGTCAATTTTCCCGAAGGCAATTCGACATTTTGCTTGTTTAAAGCGGTACGAACTTCGGCAACAGTACAACCGTAAGAAGCCAGTTTTACAGGATCAATCCATAAACGCATGGCATATCGTTTTTGTCCCCAAATCTGTACACCACTTACTCCCGGAATTGTTTCTAATCGCTGCGAAATAACATTTTCTGCATAATCGCTTAGCTCGAGTTGGCTTCTAGAATCACTTTGAACAGTCATCGAAATAATAGCTTCTCCATTGGCATCTGCTTTTGAAACTACAGGTGGTGCATCGATGTCTTGTGGCAAGCTTCTTACGGCTTGAGAAACTTTGTCACGAACATCATTGGCAGCTTCTTCTAGGTTTTTATCCAAATTAAATTCGACTGTAATATTACTACTCCCTTGGATGCTTGAAGAGGTTATATTTCGAATTCCATCAATAGAATTAATTGCTTTTTCGAGCGGTTCTGTAATTTGAGATTCAATAATATCCGAGTTGGCTCCCGTATAATTGGTTCTAATCGAAATTTGGGCGGGATCTATCGAAGGAAATTCTCGAACACCCAAAAAACGGTAGCCAATAATCCCAAATAATACGATGGTTAGGTTGAGAACAATTGTTAATACAGGTCTTTTGATGCTTAAAGTTGATAAACTCATTTAGATTTTATATTTTAGATTGCTAATTTTTACACAAGAATTAGAGTATGTTTTTTTGAAGATAAATTATTAAATCTAAAATTTATTTAAGAATTACTTTCACGGGAGTTTCATTTTTTAGCGACATTACTCCACTTGTCAAAAGGGTATCTCCCACTTTTAATCCAGAAAGTACTAAGATAGAAGCATCGGTTCTTGTTGTTGTTTCTACCTTAATTTCTTTTGCCATTCCGCTATTGGCAATATAAACCTTCTTTCCGCCTTGAATGGGAACAATTGCTTCTGTTGGCACTACGATAGCATCATTTATAATATGCAATGGTAATAGAACATTGGCAAAAGTTCCGGGTAATAATTTCCCGTCTTTGTTTTCTGTAATGGCTCGTACTTGCAAGGTTCTGGTAGCAATGGAAACTTCTGGCTCAATGGCATATACTTTGGCACTATAATTTTGGGTAGAACCAGCTACTGTAAAAGTCAGGTTTGTATTTGTTTTTATTTGATTGACATATTTTTCGGGAATCGAAAAAGTAATTTTTAATTTACTGTTGTTAACTAATTTTGCCACCAAAACGGTTGGTGTAATATAGGTTCCTGGCGAAATAGAACGCAATCCTATTTTTCCCGAGAAGGGAGCTTTTACGGCAGTTTTGGCAATTTGTGCTCTAATTAATTGCGATTGTGCCTGAGCCGATTTGTGGTCTGCTCTTGCCAAATCGTATTCTTCTTGGCTAATGGCTTCTTTTTGCAAAAGCAATTTGGCTCTTCTTTCGTTTTCTGATGCCAGTCCTTCTTTGGTAGACGCTTGGGTAAGTTGAGCTCTTAATTCGATATCGTTTACCTTAAATAAGAGTTGTCCTTTTGCGACAGTACTTCCTTCCTTAAAATAAATACCTTCTACAATTCCAGAAACTTCA
>JAYVGE010000201.1:0-3915 GCA_043772515.1 Flavobacterium sp.
GTCCCTTTACCGCTGGATTTATCAAAATTCCTTATGATGATATTGATGCTTTAGAAAGTATACTAAAATCTACCAAAAATATTGCTGGTTTCTTAGTAGAACCTATTCAAGGAGAAGCTGGAGTTTATGTTCCTGCCGAAGGTTATTTGTCCAAAGCCAAAGCACTTTGCGAACAACATAATGCTTTGTTTATTGCCGACGAAGTGCAAACGGGAATTGCAAGAACCGGAAAATTATTGGCAGTACATCACGAAAATGTACAGCCAGATATTCTTATTTTAGGAAAAGCTATTTCTGGTGGAGTTTACCCAATTTCGGCAGTTTTGGCAAATAATGAAATAATGAATGTCATTAAACCAGGACAACACGGTTCTACTTTTGGCGGAAATCCTGTTGCAGCAGTGGTTGCTATTGCAGCACTTGAAGTAGTTCGTGACGAAAATTTAGCCGAAAATGCAGAACGTTTGGGAATTCTTTTGAGAAAGGGGCTAAACGAAATTGCCGAAAAAAACCCGTTAATTACCTTGGTTCGTGGCAAAGGATTGTTGAATGCCATTGTAATTAATTGTACAGAAGATTCAGACTTGGCTTGGGATATTTGCTTGCGTTTTAGAGACTATGGTTTATTGGCAAAGCCAACGCATGGTAATAAAATTCGATTGGCGCCACCATTGGTTATCAGCGAAACTCAAATTACAGAATGTCTAGCGATTATCGAGAAAGCTTTAAATGATTTCAAATAATCATTAGGATGGAAAGAGCTATAAAAATAATAAAAAACAGATCCGATATCGGAGCAGGAACTCGGGGTTCGGATATGGGAGTAGATGCCATTGAAATTGCAGCTATTAATCAAAATAGTGATTATTTTAATGACTATGAATTTGAGGATGTAAAAACCCATAATGAATCGATATATGACAAAGATCGAAATTCATTTGCGAAGAGAATAGAACATGTTGTCGAGCAATGTACACGAGTTAGCAATGCGGTAAAGAAAAATTTGGAAACCAATTTTTTTCCGATTGTATTATCTGGAGATCATTCTTCGGCATTAGGAACTATCAGCGGTATAAAAGCGATGTTTCCTGAGCAAACGGTTGGCGTTATCTGGATTGATGCGCATGCCGATTTGCATTCTCCTTATACTTCTCCATCGGGAAATATTCATGGTATGCCACTAGCGGCAGCTCTTGGCGAGGATAATTTAGATTGCCAGATCAATAAAGTGGCAACAGAAACCCAAGAGCATTGGGAGGCAATGAAGAATATTGGTTGTCAAGGAATCAAAGTTCTTGCTGAAAATTTGGTCTATTTTGGTGTTCGTGATACCGAAGAAGCCGAAGATAAGCAGATAGAAAAAATGCACATCAAGAACTACAAGGTCGATGAAGTGCGTTACAGAGGTTTAGACGTTTGTGTTTATGAAGCTTTGGTCAAATTGTCTCATTGCGACGTTTTGTATGTTTCCTTCGATGTCGATTCTATGGATTGTGATTTAATTTCTTACGGGACCGGTACACCAGTTCCCAGAGGATTTGACCAACACGAAATTATAGCTATAATTGATCAGATTATAAAGAGCAAAAAAGTAGTTTGTGTAGAATTTGTTGAGGTAAATCCGTTATTGGATACCAAAGGGAATAAGATGGCAGAAACGGCATTTCAAGTTTTAGAAGCCATTACAGCTACGCTTATTTTGCCGATAGAATAATTTTTTTTTGAATAAAATTTTTAAAGCCTAAAATCGAAAGTCGATTTTGGGCTTTTTTTTTAAGAACATTTTGTAAGTTTGTTGTAAGATAAGTTGGTTCTGCCAAGAATGGTGTGAATAAAAGGTTATTACCTCCTCCTAAATCTTTCGAGGTTCCCCGAATTGTTTCCAAATTTTTATTTTTGGATATAAAGGAATTTGTGTAATTGCTTCGCCTGTTCACTATCGCTTTGGTTGTGGTCGTGTTTTTCGTTATTATTTAAATCTACTGAGACAGTTAGTAGTAGAATCACATTTATAAAAATTAATAAACTATGAAGAAAATTGTTTTAAATGTTGTTATTCTTTGCTCACATTTTATTGTCGAAGCTCAGGCTATCGATAAAATCATAACAGTAAAAGAAGTCACTCGAATCGAAGAAATTTTAGCGTCGGATGCGATGCAGGGAAGAAGAACTTTTACTCCTGGTATCGAAAAAGCATCTTCGTTTATCGAATCCGAATTTAAGAAAATAGGTTTAGCAACTTTTAATGGAGCTAAAAATTACAGACAAGAATTTTTTATGTCTGAATCTAAAAATTTGGATTCAAAAATAAGTATCGACGGCAAAGCGATTGATGCTGCACAGTGTGTCTCTTTTTCGTACCAGTCCCAAGTAGATTTAACAGAAAAAAGCAATGTAGAAGTAGTAAGAATAACTGCAGGCGAAAAATTCGGTCAAAAATTTTATGAATATTACCAAAGCCCCAAAAACCTTTTGGTTCTGGTAGATCCGTCGTTTAATAGCCGAATCAAAAACATAAAACAAATACAGCAAATCACTTCCGATCCTGGGAAAAATAGCGTAGTCTTTGTTTTTGGAGCTACCGATGCTAGTCGTTTTTCGATAGCGCTTACTAATACTATAACTCAAAAAGCCTTGAATAACGTGGTTGGAGTGCTAAAAGGAAAGAGTAAACCTGATGAATTTGTGGTTTTTTCGGGACATTATGATCACTTAGGCGTGGGTTCTCCCGAAGAAGGAGTGCCTCATGATGCAACAGATTCTATATATAATGGCGCCAATGACGATGCGGCAGGATCGACTGCTGTGGTTGTGCTTGCTCAATATTTTAAGAAATTAAACAACAACGAGCGCACCATTATATTCGCCACTTTTGTAGCCGAAGAAATTGGGGGGTATGGATCTCAATATTTCTCTAAACAATTACAGCCCGAAAAGGTAATGGCACTATTCAATCTCGAAATGATTGGAACAGAATCAAAATGGGGTAAAAATTCGGCATACATAACGGGTTTTGAGAAATCGAGTATGGGAGAAATTCTTCAGAGAAACTTGGCAGGTTCGTCTTTTGCCTTTTATCCAGATCCTTACCCAGAACAAGAATTATTTTACCGATCGGATAATGCCACATTGGCCAGATTGGGTGTTCCTGCTCATACTATTTCGACATCAAAAATGGATGCAGAGCCAACTTATCACAAAGCCAATGACGAAATTGGTTCTCTTGATATGGTCAATATGACCGAAATTATCAAAGCCATTGCAATTAGTTCTACCTCTATAATTAGCAGAAAAGACACGCCATCACGAGTAGATACAAGTCAATTGCGATAAAAATGGGTAAGAGTCTTAAAAAAAACCAGAATCCTAATTATTTTCGAGTAAAATAATTAGGATTCTGGTTTTATAATTTGGAGTTAGTATGCTTACTAGATTTATTGAAAAAAATCTATGGAAATCTTTTAAATCCGTGGCAAAAAATAGGGTTTGGTATTAGTAACAGATAGTCATCTTTAACAAAAAAAAACTTCTTCACTTTTCTTGTTTGTTTTAACCAATTATAAGACACGATATTTTTATATTTGTCACTTCCTACTGTAAAGATAGTTTGGAAAGGATTTAATACAATTCCCATGTTAACCACACAACAATTAGAACAGCTTGAGCAATCATTAGAAGGAACACTTCTTTTTGATGCCCTTCATAAGACACTTTATGCTACAGATGCTTCGGCGTACCGATTGATGCCAATTGCGGTTGCTGTTCCAAAATCGGAAAAGGATATAAAAACACTGGTTGGTTTTGCAACACAACACAAAATAGCGTTAACACCAAGAACGGCCGGAACGTCTCTGGCGGGACAAACAGTTGGAAATGGGATAATTGTAGACGTTTCTAAATATTTTACCAAAATAA
>JAYVGE010000202.1:0-9727 GCA_043772515.1 Flavobacterium sp.
TTTCTTTTGCTTACGTTCTTTATTTTGACTGCAACAGCTAAAACACCGGAAGTGTTACCAGTTGATACCCCACAATCTACTGTGCAAACAAAATTGCCAGCAACAGATTTGGCTACAATAACAATTGGAAGTACAGAAGGTAAAAGTATAGTGTTTTTTGATCTAAAAGGAAAAGAAGTTCGTAAGAGAACTCTAGAACTTATGGGTAAGAAATACGGTGTTGCTTTTTCGGAAGAAGATGCCGAAAAATTTGCATTGATGGAAAGTTTTGGTACGCCAATACAAAGTCTAAAGCAAATTATCGACATGAAATCAGCTGATAGAAATAAGGCGGGACAGCCTGGGATACCTAAAGATTCTTTAGATAATCAGTTGAAAGAATGGATTTATAATGCTCGTATTGCAAATATTGAAATTGCTGATAAAGAATTGCAAATCGCTATAAAAGGAGATGCAAAAGAAGAATATCCTGCTATTCTTAAAGTTATGGACATATTACAAGATCAAAAAATCAATAGCTTTAACTTAGTTACTGGTTTAAGAGGAAAAGATTTTTAATTAAAAAAGAGACACTAAAATGGCTGAATTAAATACCGATGGCGGTGGAGGCGGAAAAGGTGTGAAAGTAAGAAGCAAAAAATCAAACTCCAAAGTAGATTTAACTGCAATGGTAGATTTAGCTTTCTTATTGATTACATTCTTTATGCTTACCACTACATTGTCCAAACCGCAATCGATGAGCTTAGGGTTGCCAGATAAAGACGAAAAAAACGAGCCTCAAACAAATATTAAAGTAGATGAGAATCGTACGATGACTATTTTGCTTGGTGACAATAACAAAATGACGTTCTATATGGGATTGCTCGCTACGCCTATTGCAGGTCCTAAGGATATTGCATTTGGTAAAGAGGGAATTCGTAAAGAATTGTTCTCTAGAAAGAAATCTGTTTTGGAGTATTCTACTGCGAAAGGGAAGCCTGGAAACGGAATCATTGTAATTATTAAACCTAGTAAAAAATCGAACTACCGCAATTTGGTAGATATATTAGACGAAATGGCAATTGTAGGTGTGCCAACCTATGCTATTGTAAATGATTTTGCGCCAGAAGAACGAAAATTGTTAGAAGGAAAATAAGATTTGTCTTATGACTCAATAACCTAATAATTAAGAAAAATGAAATTAGACATATTAAAAAATAAATGGCTTGAAATCGTATTCGAAGGGCGCAATAAGGCTTACGGTGCATACGAATTGAGAAAATCTAATCGCAAGACTTCTTTGAGAGCTCTAGTGATTGGAAGCGTGTTTTTTAGCCTTCTTATTAGTGCGCCACTTATAGCAAGTTTACTTCCTAATTCATCTGATTTAGATGAAAATAGAGATATAAAAATTACTGCCGTAAAATTACCGCCTAAAAAAGAGGAAGTTAAAGAAAATCTTCCACCACCTCCACCACCTCCACCCAAAGTTGATCAGGTAAAATTTGTTAAACCAGTAGTGGCAAAAGCAGATGAGGTAGTTGAAGAGATCGTTGTTATCAAAGACATCAAGGATAAAAAACTTGGTTCTGAAACAATTAAAGGAGATCCTGAAGCAGAACTTACTGTTGAGCCAGTTGGAACAGGGCCTGCAGAAGTAATTGCAGAGGATACAAGTGTACACTCTTTGGCAGGTATCGAAGTAAAACCAGATTTTCCAGGTGGTATGGCTAAGTTTTACGATTATGTTGGTAAAAACTACCAAGCTCCAGAAGAAGAAGGATTGAAAGGAAAAGTATACGTTACTTTTGTTGTAGAAAAAGATGGTTCGTTGACAGATATCAAAGTAATTAGAGATATTGGTTATGGGACAGGAAAAGAAGCAATACGTGTTTTAAACAAGTGTCCTAGATGGAATCCTGGTGAACAAAATGGTAAAAAAGTAAGAGTGCTTTATTCTCTTCCTATTACTATACAATCTGCAGAATAATGTTTGACAAAATATTAAATAGAATTCAGGAGAAATCGCTTATTGAGCGATTTCTTCTCGTTATAACCATTTTGGTTTTTTTAGGATACCTTTTTTTGGGTTTGGGTATAATATTTTGGAAGGAATTTCCAATTGATATGGAATTTAAGTATAGAGTTGCGCTCGGGGTTTTGTTGATTGGGTATTCATTTCTGAGGTTTTCAAGATTTTATAATGCTAATAAAGAATAATTATGTCAAAATACGGTAAAGTTATTGTTGTGATTGGTTGTCTTTTTCTTTTGTTTGTTAATTGTAATAAAAAAGAAAAAAAGAGTGCAAAAGAAACTATTTTGAAAGGTTCTGCGACTATTCTTGTAGATGAAACTTTAACTCCAATTATAGATGATCAAATAACAGTTTTCGAGAATACATACGAAGCTAAAATTAAATTAGTTTCGAATTCTGAAGCAGAAACGATCAATGCTTTGTTTAATAAAAAAGGGGGAATCGCTATATTGTCTAGAGATTTAACTCAAATAGAATTAAAAAGCTTTGAACAATTTAAGATTCTGCCAAAAAGAACTAAATTTGCTACTGATGCAATTGCTTTTATTGCTAATAAAAGTAATAACGACTCGCTTATTGCGTTATCAGAGGTAATCGAGTTTTTACAAGGAAAGGATGTCGCAAAAATAAAAGGATTGGTTTTTGATAATCCTAATTCTAGTACTGCTCGATATATGAATGATTTGGTTGGAATAAAGGAATTACCACAAAAAGGAGTTTTTTCTTTTAAAACGAATGAAGAAGTGATTCGATTTGTAGCCAAAAATAAAGGGATGATAGGTGTAGTTGGCGTAAATTGGTTGTCTCAACCATCGCCAAAAATGATAGAATATGTTCGTAATGTTGAAGTGCTAAGTGTAAAGGGGCTCTCTAGTGAAGGTTTTTTCGCTCCAAGTCAAAATAACATAGCAGAAGGCACTTATCCTTTGGCACGAGATTTGTTTGTAATCAATTGTCAGGGTTATTCTGGTTTAGGGATGGGTTTTGCCTCTTTTGTTGCAGGGGATATTGGACAAAGAGTAATTTTGAAATCTGGGTTATTACCAATTAGGGTTCCGGGACGTAAAATTATTATTAGAAATGAAATTAATAATGACAAAAAATAAATAAAAGTTAAGATGAATAAATTTAAATTTTTCAGCATTGCTTTGTTGGCTTCGGCTTCTGCAAGTTATGCACAAGATATAGATCAAGCGAAAAAAGCCATTGATGCAGAGCAATTTGAAAATGCAAAATCATTGTTGAAATCAATAATTCTTGCAAAGCCAACTAATGGAGCAGCCTCTTTTGCATTGGGCAAAGTATATCTTACTCAAAATAATTCTGATTCTGCTAAAATCTATTTTCAAAAAGGATTGGCAGGTACTGATGGAGCCAAACTTAATTATATAGGTCTTGCTCAGTTAGACTTGGATAATGGTAATACTGCTGCAGCTCAAGCTAATTTTGATTTGGCTACAAAAGATTTAAAAAAGAAAGATACAGAAACTTTTTTGAATGTAGGTAAAGCATATATGGATCAATCTAAGCCAGATTACAAGAGCGCTATTGCTGTTTTGAATAAAGCCAAAGCGATAAATCCTCAAGATCCTCAAGTTTTATTAGCTCTGGGGAATGCGTTTTACGGCGATAAGAATCAAAACGATGCTTATGTTGCTTATCGCGATGCCTTTCAAGCTGATAATACTTTGATTCGTGCAAAAATGCAACTGGGTGTTTTGCTCAAAGGGGCCAAAGCTTATACCGAGGCTATAAAAGCCTATGATAATGTAATTGCCTTAAATCCTAACTACGGACCAGTTTATCGTGAATTGGCTGAAACGTATTATTTATGGGGTCATAATGAACCGACTAAAAACAAAGAATATGTTGATAAAGCTTTAGGGTATTACGAAAAATACATGAGTTTGACTGATTATTCATTAGCTTCTCGTATGCGTCATGCCGATTTCTTGATTATTGCTAGAGATTACAAAGCATTAGAAATTGAAGCTAATAAAATGATTGAATTGGATAAAGTGAATCCTAGAATTTATCGTTATTTAGGGTATTCGGCATACGAGAATGGTAATTATGATGTTGCAATTAAGTCTTATGAGAGTTTTTTTGCAAATCCAACCAATAAAATTATTTCTGGGGATTATTTGAATTTAGGGCTGTCTAAGATTAAAAAAGCTATCAATGTTGATGGTAAGACTGTGGAGTCTGTTCTTTTTAATAATGGTATCTTAGATGTTAAAAAAGCAGTAGAAATGGAAATTGCAATTACCAATAACCTAAGTGAAGTTGGTAAAAAGTTATACGAACAGAAGTTATTCAAAGAAGCCAGTGCGATTTATGAAATTGCAACAACAAATAAGGATTCTAAAAATTATTTGTTAGATAATTATTACTTAGGAAATAGTATATATCTTGATAATACCAGAAAAGATGTTGTAAAACCGGATGCTATTGCTTTGCAAAAAGCAGATGTGGCTTTTGGTAATGTAATAGAAGCTTCACCGTCTACACAAGATGCTTATATTTATCGTGCTAGAACGAATAGAGCTTTAGAAAACGATGTGATGATGGCTAAATATTATGAGCAGTATATCGCTATTGTTACTGCGAAAGGGGCAGAAGAATTGGCAAAACCTGCGGTTAAAACTAAGTTTGTTGAAGCTTACAATAATATAGCTGCTTCTTATGCAATTGCAGATAAAGCAAAGGCGAAAGAGTATTTTAATAAAACACTTTCGATAGATCCTGCCAATGCTTATGCTACAGAATCTTTGAAAACATTGAAATAGTTTTTTAAATAGTTTTATGAAACCGATAGTTTTAATTAGCTATCGGTTTTTTTATTTTACATACAATACCAGCAAAGTTAAATCTCAAGTCTGCAATTTGAAATTTACTATCTTTGCGCTTTAAATTAATAAAATGTTATCAAAAGAAATACAATTAGAGGTTAATAAAGGAGCAATGCTTCCCTTGATGGAAGAGTTTTATACCATTCAAGGAGAAGGGTTTCATACAGGAACGGCTGCCTATTTTATTAGAATTGGCGGATGCGATGTGGGATGCCATTGGTGTGATGTAAAAGAAAGTTGGAATGCAGAACTGCATCCGCCAACTCAAATTGATCTAATTGTCGACAATGCTGCCAAGTATGCAAATACCATTGTCATTACGGGAGGAGAACCACTTATGTGGGACATGACTTTGTTAACTCAAAAACTCAAAAATAAAAATCTGAATGTTCATATTGAAACTTCTGGAGCGTATGAATTAACAGGGATTTGGGATTGGATTTGTCTTTCTCCGAAAAAAAACAAATTGCCTACGCAAACTGTTTATGACCATGCTCATGAGTTGAAGGTTATTGTTTTTAACAAACACGATTTTATTTTTGCCGAAGAGCAGGCCGAAAAGGTAAATGGGAATGCAATTTTGTTTTTACAACCCGAGTGGAGTAAAAAAGAAGAAATGACTCCTTTAATTGTTGATTATGTGATGAATAATCCAAAATGGCGCGTATCTTTACAAACGCACAAATACCTGAATATTCCTTAAAATCTTGTTTTGCTTAATACCTAAATTAACTCATGATAAAAACCTGCTTTTTAATTGTTACTATTTTTGTATTTCAATTTAGTATTGCGCAAAGTTTAAATACTTTAAAGAATAGTGAAGTTTATGACTACGAAACGGTAGATCTTAGGCCTAGTTTTCCTGGAGGGATTAATGAGTTTTTTAAATTTATCGGTAAAAACTACGTTACGCCTGATGTAGAAGGACTTTCTGGTGTTGTTAAAATTAGTTTTGTTATTGAAATGGATGGAAAGGTAAATGAGATTAAGATTGTAAAAGATGTTGGTGAAGGTTCTGGTAACGAGGCGATAAGAGTAATGTCTTTGAGTCCGAAATGGTTTCCTGGAGAGCAAGAAGGTAGGCGTGTAAGAGTTTTATGTGAGTTCCCGATACGAATCAATAATTAGAGAAAACTTTGGTGTTTTTGTTAATTCGTTGTTGAAAAAAATGTTTACTTTTGGTTTTTGTGAAAATATCTCTTTTTTTTTCTGAAGATAAATTATTATTATAAGATTTCTGGATCTTTTTATCAATTTATTGAATTTTAAAATCAAGTTGTGTTCTTTTTAAAATAAAAACCCCTATTAATCAACAAACTACCAATGAAGAAAAAATACCTACTACTGCTCCTTTTTTTTGCTATTCAATTTATTGCTGCACAAAATTCAAATTCTTATAATAATAGTTTACCTATCGATTATGATTCTGTTGAGCTTAGGCCTGATTTTCCTGGGGGACTTAAAGAATTTTTTAAATTCATAGGTAAAAATTATGTTGCTCCTGAAGTTGAAGGAGTTTCGGGTACTTTTAAAATAAGTTTTGTGATTGAAGCAAACGGGAATGTAAGTAATGTAAAAGTATTAAATGATCTCGGAGCGGGAACAAAGGAAGAGGCAATACGTGTTATGTCTCTGTGTCCTAGATGGTTTCCGGGAGAGCAAAATGGTGAGAAAGTAAGGGTGATTTATCAATTTCCGTTTACTATAAGCAGTAATGAATAGTTTAGGTTCAATGTTTTTTTGTGAGGAGAAGAAACTCCTCACAAAAAAATAGCAGGAAAAGTATTTTGTGCTTCTATGTTTTAATGTTGTCGGGTAATACTTCTAAGATAAGTTTTAGTTTGGATTGTTTCTTTTTAGTTTTTTTGCGAAATAAAATATTACCTAAATAAAAAGCCTTGCCAGATAGTCATAGTGTTCTCCTTCTAATACTAATTCAGATTGTAGTCCGTTGGAATGGGCAGCGTTTTGTAGGGTGTTGTAATCTATATACATCCAATCGAAAGGTTTTTCTTTTTCGCCTTTGTAGCTAATGTTAAAAACTACTTCGCCGTAATATTCGTTTTCTGATGGAATCCATTTTCCACCATCTTCGTCTTCATCGAACATGTAAATTATGTCAGAACTATCTAGTAGTATTTGCCCGCCAGGATTTAATAAAGATTTTAATTTCAAGAGAAACTTGGGGATGTTTTTTAGTTTTCCGCACATACCAGCTCCATTCATTAGTAAAAGAATAGTGTCGTATGTTTCGTTTTGAATCTTCATGATGTCTTGAACTTTTACTTTGTTTATGCCGCGTAAGGCACATGCTTTGATTGCATTTGCAGAAATGTCAATTGCTGTAACTTCTAGGTTTTGTTCGTTTTGAAGATATAAGCTGTGGCTTCCCGCTCCGCAGCCCACGTCTAGGATCTTTCCTTTGGCAAGTTGTAGCGCTTTCTGTTCCATTTTTGGCATTTCGTTATAAGAACGAAATAAATAAGAAACGCTCATTTCGTCTTCTTCGGAGATAGTAGTTTCGGTGATTAAATCCTCGGGGGAGTTGTTGGTTTGGTAGTCGAGTATGGCTTTTCCGAAAAGGTCTTTCATTTTTTTGTTTTTAAGGTGTGAGCTTTGATGTTGAAATTGATTGATATTTTTTTTATTTTGGTATAAACAAGATTTTGTCTACTGAAAGCAGGTGGTTTTGCGTGAGGGATTGCAGCGGAGCTCTTTTTTATTGGGTTTTTTTGCCCAATAAAAAAAGCGGGAGCGGAAAGCCCGACCCCAAGTAGCTAGGAACGAAGCAACCTTGGGGTCACGCCCAAATAAATCGAATGTTATGGAGTAGATTTAATCTTAAATTTGTTCTAATTTTGCCGTCTCAACATAAAACGTAGAACTTGAAACAAATAATAGACAATCTTGCCAAAGAGGCCAAAGATAAGCATATTGAAAACAAAAAGTATTTTGATAAGCTGAAAAAAAAGACGCCGAAGACTTTAGATTATATTATGCAAGATTTGCATGATGCAGAATTTAAAAAAACCGATTGTTTAAAGTGTGCCAATTGTTGTAAGACAACGGGACCATTGTTTACTTTGGCAGATATCGAACGAGTATCAAAACATTTAAGACAAAAACCGCAACAATTTATAATGCAATATTTACGGATAGATGAAGATCAAGATTATGTATTGCAGGGTGTGCCATGTGGTTTTCTAGGTGATGATAATACGTGTTTTATTTATGACGTACGTCCCAAGGCGTGTCGAGAATTTCCGCATACCGATAGAAAGAAGTTTCAGCAGATTACAGATTTGACGCTGAAAAACGTTGCAATTTGTCCTGCGGCATATAATATTGTAGAGGAGATGAAGAAAAAACTACCTTTGTAGTACGGTTTTTAGGAGTGAAAAATATAAATCTAGTGCTTATTATTGTAGTTTGCTTTTTAGGGTATTTGCTTTTAAGATTATTGCATAAAGATTCCCTGAGTTTACGCAAAGTACCGCAGAGATTGTAATGTTTTTTTATGAATCTCTGTGAAATGGTGCAAGTGCGTTTGCCTTGCTTGCTTCTGGCTTAACGAATAACTTTGCGTATCTTTGTTAAATTAATCAAATAAACAAAACTTGAATCTAGAATATTTTATAGCCAAGAGGCTTATTACAGCTAAGAATTTCAAAAGTAATATATCGGCACCAATTATAAAAATAGCAATTTCGGCAATTGCCATCGGGATGATTATGATGATTGTTTCTGTGGCAACTGGAATTGGTTTGCAACAAAAAATAAGAGAAAAAATATCCGCTTTCAATGGACATATCATTATTTCGAATTACGACAATAATCAGTCCGATGTTACACTAGTACCTATATCTAAGGAGCAAGAATTTTATCCTAAGTTTACTTCTGTAGCAGGAGTAAATCATATACAGGCTATTGCTAGTAAGGCAGGAATCATTAGAACTGAAACTGCTTTTGAGGGAATAATTTTCAAAGGAGTAGGGGTAGATTATAAATGGGATAATATAAAAGAATATCTTGTTTCTGGGAAGTTGCCTAATTTGAGTTCGAAAGTTAATTCGGAAGTTGTGATTTCTCAGTTTTTAGCCAACCGGCTAAATCTAAAGGTTGGTGATTCTTTTAATACCTTTTTTATTAAAGAAGATCAAGGGAAGTTGCCTAATATTCGAAGATTTGAAATCGTAGGAATTTTTAATTCGGGATTTCAAGAATTTGATGCCACTTATATGATTGGAGATTTGCGCCACATTCAGCGTATCAATAAATGGACACCAGAGCAAGTAGGTTCTTTTGAGGTCTTTGTAGTCGATTTTGATAAAATTAGAGTTACAGGAGAAGCCGTCTATGAGCAAACGTCCTCCTCGTTAGATTCTAAGACTATTATAGAAAAGTATAATTATATATTCGAATGGTTACAACTTTTTGATTTCAATATTATTGTTATATTAATCGTTATGATACTTGTTGCTACAATCAATATGGTGGTTGCGTTGTTGGTTCTTATTCTAGAGCGTACACAAATGATAGGGATTCTCAAGGCATTGGGTGCTAATAATTGGGTAATCAGGAAAATATTTCTTTACAATGCATTGTATCTTATTTTTCGTGGGTTATTTTGGGGAAATTTAATCGGAATAGGAGTAGTTCTTATTCAGCAATACTTCGGTGTAATTAAACTCAATCCCGAAAGTTATTACGTCAATCAGGCGCCAGTGTATCTTGATTGGTGGTATGTTGTAATATTAAACGGGCTTACTGTTACTGTTTGCTTTTTGGTATTGTTAATTCCTTCCTATATTATAACTAAAATTTCTCCCGTCAAAGCGATTCGATTCGATTAGGTTTTT
>JAYVGE010000203.1:0-9712 GCA_043772515.1 Flavobacterium sp.
TGTCGCACCCGCCGTTACGAGAATTTCGGTTTCAGAATCGACGTTACGATTGTAGGCGTTTTTGATAAGTTTAGCGATTTGTAGTATTAATGGTGGATAGCCAGACATAGGCAAATACTGGTGCACTTTTTCTTTGGCTAATTTTGATACAATGTCGGTGAGTTTTTCGTCTACAGCAAAGTTTGGAAATCCTTGCGATAAGTTGATGGCGTTGTATTCGGTCGCCATTTTAGACATTACTGTAAAGATACTGGTGCCAATATTTGGAAGTTTACTCATAAAATCAAAGTCAATTATTTTAGATTCTAAAAATAACCATTTTCTTCTGATTTTGTTTGTTTTTTGATTACGGATTTGCATTATTGTTCAGAATACCTACAAAATACAGAAAAAAAACATTCACTTTTCTCCATCCTCGCGAACAACAAAGAAATACTATTTGTCATATCCAAAATTCACCTCATCCATCAAAAAAAAAGCTCTTGCTATATAAAAATAATTTCCTTTTCGCATACTAAATTTCTTATTACCACCGTTATTTAGTAAAACACCTACTGCTTATGATTTATTACTACTTAACCATTAAATCCATAAATCATGTCAAAATCAAGTATTTACGAAACCGGCTGGATTAACCTTGTTTTCGAAGGTAGAAACAAAGAGTATGGTGCATATCAATTGCGCAAGGAAAATTCAAAAAATGCTATATCTGCTCTCTTTATAGGATTGCTACTTCTAGTATCGATAGTTAGTATTCCTGCAATTCTCAATCACCTAAACCCTAGGGTTTCTACCGCCGTAGAGTTACCACCCGATGTTAAGATTACGCCGATAGTATTGAATACTATTTTGCCAAACCAAGTTAAACAGAATAAAAAAACGGCAATTCCCATAGCCAAAAAACCCAATACAGACGTTGCTGTAAAGAAAGAACAATTGGTAAACATTGTTCTTGTATCCTCTAACTTGGCCAATCAAAATATTGCAAAAAACACAGAAAACACTAGCTCCTCTGTTATTTCTGACGGAAAAATAACGGATGGTACTCCAACCACAACTCCGTCTGAAAATGGAGCCGCATCTACTGTTATCCCCGCAACCAATGAAGTGGTTGCTCCTGTCGCATTAGACAAACTGCCAGAATTTCCGGGAGGAATCAACAAATTCTATAATTATGTGGGAAACAATTTTGAAAAAACAGAAATCGGCGAAGAGAAAACGATTCGTGTGTATGTCTCTTTTGTTATAGAAAGAGACGGAAGCATGACTGATATTCAGGTAAAAAAAGATCCTGGATACGGTGTAGGCAAAGAAGCTATTCGTGTTTTGAAATCCCTGCGAACTAAATGGTCGCCTGGAATGCTCGACGGAAAAGCAGTACGCACTTCTTATAATTTACCGATTACAGTAGAAATGAATTAGTCTGTACAAAAAAGCGTACTTAAAAAAACCAGCCACGAATGACACATTTTTATTCGTGTATTCGTGGCTAATTTTTTTAAAAACCATCTACTTCAATTTGCAATAGCACCTTGAATTTCAATAATGCTATATTCCATTAAACTAGAAAAATGCTATTCTTTATTTTTTCTTTTTGCTTGATGTTTTTTTTGCTTTGCTTACCATCTTTTTTTGCACATAAGGTTTATACAATCCATCTGCAATGGCTCTTTGTTTGGCATCTTCTGCACGCTGTTTAGAATCGGGATGAGAACTCATCATTCGATCTAAGAAAGAAGCTTCGGCACCTTCACTCATTTTTGCTAATATCGAAAAAGCAGAAGAAACTGCATTTACATCATAACCATTTTTCTTCATAAAATCATACGAAAAAAGATCTGCTTCTGACTCTTGTTTTCTGCTGTGCTTACTATCAATAAGGACACTTCCTATTTTTGCCAATTGGGAGTCGGTAATAGCAGCCACTTTATCCGATTGCGAAGCCACAGCATCGATCAATGCTTCTTTTTGGTACGCTGCTTTCATTGCGTCTCTCGAATCGTGATTGGCAACATGTCCGATTTCGTGTCCGATAACCGCTAACAATTCATTATCATCCATAATATCCATTAAGCCCGAATAAACCCGAACACTCCCATCTGCTGTAGCAAATGCATTGACTTCATTTAGTTTATAAACTTTATAATTTAACGAATATCCTTCGCCCGATTTATATTTTCCGAAAACTTTATTTAATCTTACAGTATAAGAATCTGTGACTCCCGGAATAATATGTTCCTTATCCATTTTATCGACAGCAACTTTAGACAATGCTGCAGCATCGGCATCACTGAATGTTAAACCCGCCATTCCTTTTTGAAGTGCTCCCAAAGCTTTATCTCCAAAATTAATTTGCGCACTCGCTTTCGAGAAACCAAATACGACAAGGACTATACCCAATAAAATTGATTTATTTTTCATGTGTTTTTATTTTAAGAGGTAACAAATATAAGCAACTTTATCAAACTAAATAATACCTTGAGAATTTATAAACTCCTAATTGCAAGACAATCCTAAAAAAGCAACGCTAGAAAACACCTAAACCGAGAGTTCAAAATTACAATTTACTCCATTAGCCCTTTTAAAAAAACCTCTTTCTCCAATTCTAAATCTTAAAACAACTTTACCTATCTTTGTCTTTTGAAAATTGATTTTATGGAAACTGTTTTAGAAAATACATTACCCGTTGGCAAACCAAAATGGCTAAAGGTGAAACTGCCAATTGGTCAAAAATACACCGAACTACGTGGTTTGGTAGATAAATATAGTTTAAATACTATTTGTACTTCGGGAAGTTGCCCCAATATGGGCGAATGCTGGGGAGAAGGAACTGCAACTTTTATGATTTTAGGAAATGTTTGCACTCGTTCTTGTGGTTTTTGTGGTGTAAAAACCGGAAGACCAGAAACAGTCGATTGGGATGAACCTGAAAAAGTAGCGCGTTCTATAAAAATAATGAATATAAAACATGCTGTTGTTACTAGTGTAGACCGTGATGACCTAAAAGATGGCGGATCAATTATTTGGATCGAGACTGTAAAAGCAATCCGAAGAATGAATCCCAAAACCACACTAGAAACTTTAATTCCTGATTTTCAAGGAATTGAAAGAAACATTGATCGTATTGTTGAAGCCAATCCAGAAGTAGTTTCTCATAATGTAGAAACCGTACGCAGACTAACTCGAGAAGTGCGTATACAAGCAAAATACGACCGAAGTCTAGAAGTTTTGAGATATTTGAAAGAAAAAGGAATTAACCGAACCAAATCTGGAATCATGCTTGGTCTTGGAGAAACGCAAGAAGAAGTTTTTCAGACCATGAAAGATTTACGAAACGCAAATGTAGATGTAGTAACCATAGGTCAATATTTACAACCTAGCAAAAAACACTTACCTGTAAAAGAATTTATTACACCAGAACAATTTGCAATTTATGAACAATTTGGACTAGAATTAGGCTTTCGCCATGTAGAAAGTGGTCCTTTGGTTCGTTCATCTTACAAAGCACAAAAGCATATTTTGTAACAAATTGTTTCAAGTTTTTGGCTCAGTACCCCCTAAACCCTTAAACAAAAAAATATTGAAAATTAGAATTGCAATAAATGGATTTGGAAGAATTGGTAGAAATCTATTTCGCTTACTTATCGACCATCCCTCAATTGAAGTCGTTGCCGTAAACGACATAGCCGACAAAGAGACAATGGCACATCTGGTAAAATACGACAGTATTCATGGCGTTTTACCTTTTGCTGTAAGCAATGATACCAATGGAATTATTGTAGATGGAAAGCATTATTTATTTTTTCACAAAAAAAGCATTGCAGATCTCGACTGGAAGAGCCTGAATATTGACTATGTTATTGAATCGACGGGTAAATACAAAACCCATGACGAATTGAACCAACATATAATTGCAGGTGCAAAAAAAGTAATTTTATCTGCTCCATCAGAAGTAGATTCTATAAAAACGGTTGTGCTAGGTGTCAATGATACGATACTCGACGGAACCGAAACTATACTTTCTAATGCGAGTTGCACGACCAACAACGCGGCTCCAATGATGAAAGTTATTGATGAGTTATGTGGTATTGAGCAAGCCTATATTACAACTATTCACTCGTATACAACCGATCAAAGTTTACATGATCAACCCCACAAAGACTTGCGTCGCGCACGGGGCGCCAGCCAGTCTATCGTTCCTACAACTACGGGTGCTGCCAAAGCACTGACAAAAATTTTTCCTAAACTAGACGGTAAAATCGGTGGTTGTGGTATTCGAGTACCTGTTCCCGATGGCTCCTTGACAGACATTACTTTTAATGTAAAAAGAGCCGTTACCATAGATGAAATAAATGCGGCTTTCAAAAAAGCGGCTACAACCAACTTAAAAGGAATCCTTGATTATACTGAAGATCCTATTGTTTCTGTAGATATTATAGGCAATAGAAACTCTTGTTTATTTGATGCACAACTGACCTCGGTTATTGACAAAATGGTAAAAGTCGTCGGCTGGTATGATAACGAGATAGGCTATTCGTCGAGAATAATTGATTTATTACTTTTTACAGAAAGCAAACACAAAAAATTAACATGACTATCCGTAAAGATATCTAAGTAAATGTTTTGAAATAAAGCGTAAAATTACTTCACTATGTTTCTATTTTCATAGGATTTTGGCAAACTCCGTTTTTCTTCGTTCATTTGTCTTGCGAGGAGTTGCGAAGCACGAAGCAAAGAAATCTCGTTAAAAATAGTTCAATAGCCAGCTATTTGAAGATTTTTTGCCTTGAAAAAGACCAAAATAACTTTGCCAAATTTTGTACTCTTTATTTCAAAACCTTTACTTAAGACTGATTTTTTGACATCGATTTTCAGAAAAATTCAAAAAAAAGTTCCTGACACAGATAAAAGCGTGGCCAGTACTAAGTTTAGGAAACAGGTTTGATAAAACGAAACGCTGATAAAACAGATTTTCTACAACACTAATCTGTAAAGTCTGTGCTTTTTTTAGAATGCAGATTTTAGAATGCCATAGTACTATTTTGAATTCTTAAATACCAACCGCTTGAAAACAATTAGACAAAACTAAATAAATTGACGCTCTATCTATTAAAAATTGATAAAATATGTCTGTTTTTTTTGTTAGAAATAGTTACAGACAAGCATAATTAATTATAAATGAAAATTTCCGCAGATGAAATACATTCTTTCTTTTCTGTTTTTCTTTCATTCCTTTTCGTATTCACAAACGGATAGTATTGGTTATTATAGTCAATTGACTGATAAAAACATTAAATTAAATAATTTCAAAGAAGCGATATTACACACTCAAAAAGCAATAAATTACAGCAAAACCAAACACAAAATTACTGCTCTAGCCAACCAAACTTTTATATTAGGCAAAATCTATTATACCCAAGAATACTACAAGACTGCCATAACAGTTTTCTCAAAAAGCATTTCATTACACAAATCCCTTCCACAAAGTACAACTCTCGCAACCGCCCATTACTACCTAGGCATGGCAAACATTGAAGAAGAAAACTACATCGAAGCAAAAAAACATTTTGCCATTTCGGATGCTATCAATGAGAAACTTAAAATATACAACGAAACCCAATCGCTAGCACTTCAAAAGGGAATAGCATATAAACGCAAAGGAAAATACGATTTTGCTACTGTTACTTTCAAAACTATAACAGAAAAAAAAGAGCAACAAGTTAGCAGTAAAACAAAAGCAGAAGCCTTCTTTCAATTGGCAACCATTGAAAACCAGCTTAAAAGAAGCAAATTAGCTATCGATTACCTACAAAGTGCATTAGAACTCAATGCTAAAGACAATGACCTAAAACAAAAATCAAAAATTGTGTACGCATTTAGTAAAAGCTACAAAATTTTGAAAGATTACAACAGTGCTTATCATTATTTGGATGAATATTATACCCTGAAAGATCAGATTTCTAAAATGAGTAGTGCCCGATTGAATCAGAATGACATAACCAAGTTTAAAGAAAATAGACAAATAAACGCAGCCATCCAGAGAGAAAAAGCAATAAAGGAACAGGAAAAAGCGTACAAAAATTCTAAATTAATAAGTATACTAGCCATCACACTTATTATTATACTTTCGCTTTTGAGTTTTTCGCTCTTTAAAAATAACATCATCCGAAAAGAATCGAACCTATTGCTACGAGAGAAAAATAACGAATTGATTTTTGCCAAAAATAAAGCAGAAAAAGCGTCCGAGGCAAGATCAGAATTCTTATCGACAGTAAGCCACGAACTCCGAACACCTCTAAATGCAATAAACGGAATCACACATTTACTATTAGAAGAAGATCCAAAAGAATCACAAAAAAAATATTTGTCCTCCTTAAAATTTTCAGGGGATTATTTATCTACTTTTATCAATAAAATACTAGAAATAAACAAAATTGAATCGACAAAAATTGAGATAGAAAACATCGGTTTCAACCTTAAAGAATTAGTGGTAAACATTAAAAATTCATTAAAAGGATTGGTCAACAACAATAGCTTCGAAATCGAGCTGGATCCAAAGATTCCGGATAGCTTAATAGGAGATCCTACAAAAATATCTCAAATTTTATTAAATTTAATCAACAATGCTTTAAAATTCACACAAAATGGTAGCGTTCGTGTCCTAACACAAGTAACCTATTTACAGGATGGCATCACTACCATCTATTTTGAAGTTGCCGACACTGGAATAGGAATTGCCGAGGATAAACTAGAAAGTATTTTTGACAGCTTCTCTCAAGGTTCTATCGAAATCAATAGAAAATATGGAGGAACGGGATTGGGATTGACTATTGTTAAAAAATTAATTCATCTTTTAGGTGGTAATATAACTCTTGAAAGTTCGTTAAAAAAGGGCTCTCGTTTTTCGTTTATACTTTCGTTTGCAATAGATTCTCATCCTTTACTAATTAAAGAAAAACTACCTTTATATGATGTCGAAAAGTTAAGAACTCGAAAAGTATTATTGGTTGAAGACAATAAAATTAATCAAATGATTACTACAAAAATGCTCCAAAACAAAGAGATGTACTGCGAAATTATCGATAATGGAGAAGACGCAATAGAAAGAGCAAGAAATAATTACTACGATTTAATCTTAATGGATGTTCACCTGCCTGGCATAAACGGAACTCTTGCTACCAAAAGAATAAGAGAGTTTAACAAAACCACACCAATCATAGCCCTTACTGCAATATCATTGGATGAGAACAGGGAAATGTTACTTTCCTTTGGGATGAATGATGTGATTACAAAACCATTTGTTCCTAACAAATTTTATAGTGTAATTGCCAATCACTTAGTCAGTTCTAATAACTCATAATCAATTCTTTTATTAATTTACGTACTTTGGGTTCTGCCGATTTTGCAGCTTCCAATACTTCATCATGAGAAATTGTCGCAATACTTTCTTCATCTCCCATATCGGCAATTACCGAAATTCCAAAAGTTTCTAACGCCATATGACGCGCCACAATAACCTCGGGTACAGTAGACATTCCGACACAATCGGCTCCCAAAATTTTAACCATTCTGTACTCCGATAAGGTTTCGAAAGTTGGTCCTTGTAGTCCAAAATAAATTCCTTCTTTTACCTCAAGAGCCAAACTTTGTGACAATTCCTTGGCTTTTGCAATCATTTTTCGAGAATAAGGCTCACTCATATTTACGAATCTAGGTCCAAAACGATCATCGTTTTCACCTCGCAAAGGATGCTCTGGCATAAAATTGATGTGATCTTTAATCAGTACAATATCGCCCACGCTATAACTAGAATTTACACCGCCAGAAGCATTAGAAACAATCAATTTTTGCACTCCTAAATACTTCATAACCCGCACCGGAAAAGTAACCTCTTTCATAGAATATCCCTCATAGAAATGAAAACGTCCTTGCATGGCTACTACTTTTTTGGTACCTATAGTCCCAAAAACCAAAGCTCCAGCATGCCCCTGAACTGTCGAAACAGGGAAATTGGGTATAATAGCATACGGCAAAATATACTCTATCTGAATATCTTCTGTAAAACTACCCAATCCCGAGCCCAAAATCACTCCGTATTCTGGAGTAAAATGAGTCTTTTCTTTTATATAACTAACAGTTTCTTGTACTTGTTCCCACATAATTTAAAATGGTTTTATTAAAATTTTTACCCCCCGAAAGGTACGTACTTTTTATTGGTAAATAAAAGAGTTGCTCTCTAGAAATATGACCTTTCAATCGTACAAAATCTTTTTCGGTGGTAATAATGATTTTATTTTGAGCTTTGTTTTTTATATTCAAAATATCGCTTTCGCTAAAATGGTGATGGTCAGGAAATGCTAAACACTCTGTATTCTTTGATTTCAAAAAAGAAAAAAACGATTCTGGTTTCGCAATTCCTGCAATAAGAAGTTTATCTAGCGCTTGAATCTTACTTACTGTTACTTTTTTATCTTCAGAATAAACAAAAGTATCGTATTCGACAAAGGAAAAATACAACTCTTGATTGGACATTAATTTCAGTTTTACTCGTATTTTATTTTGCTCGTCAAGCGAAAGAGTTTCTGGACATTTGGTTACTATGACTACATTGGCTCTTTTGGCTCCGCCTCTACCCTCTCGTAAATTCCCTGTTGGAAGCATCAAATCATCAGAATACAAATCATTGTAAGAAGTTAGTAAAATATAAAACCCTGCTTTTACTTTACGATGCTGAAAAGCATCGTCTAGCAAAATAACGGTTGGCTTTGGATTTAGTAAAAGCAATTTTTCGATTCCGTTTTTTCTGTCAGCATCAACGGCAACCATAATATTTTTGAATTTTTGATAAAACTGATACGGCTCATCTCCCAAAATACTCGCATTTGAAGTCGCATCTCCCAAGATAAATCCCTTCGATTTTCTTTTGTATCCTCTACTCAATGTAGCAATCCTATAAGTATCCGAAAGCAACCGAATTAAATACTCTATTTGTGGTGTTTTGCCTGTACCACCAACACTAAGATTTCCCACTGCAATAATAGGTACATCAAATGCATCGAATTGTAAAATCCCTTTATCGAAAAGAGAGTTCCGAATACTCGTAATTAAGCCATACAAAATGGCAAACGGGAATAGTATTTTTCTCAGTAAATTCATTTTACGAAAATAGGGATTTTATATTTAAAATACATTTTTATCCCAAGACAACGACGGTATTCGCTTAAAAAAAATTTAGACACGACCCTAGCGATAGCACATGGTCATTAAGTTAAGAATCCCCAATTCGAATCCTTGTCAAAATTTAAAAATTTGATAAAGATAACAACTTGAAATCAAAACTTTAACCAAAAAAATAATTCAAATTTATATTCTAGGAGTCAGTTAAAACCTAATTTAGTGACCATGAGCGATGGCGAACAGACCAAGCAATTAGATCAATTTACAAGGAAAATCATTTGTTTAAATTTGCTTTGCCTGTTTGTCTTTCAGGCTCGAATCACAATTTTTTAAAACGGATACAATTTACGCAATTCCATTTTAAAAATGAACTCTAATATCAAGAGGGGTGCACGACAAATTGCATTTAAAAAAATCAGACTCTAAAACTAATTTTTATTTGGGCGTGCCACCATTGAACAAAGGGGGCAAAGCTACATTCGTACGAGTGGCCCCCTTTGCCCAATGCTGTCGGGCTATACGCATTACATGGTAA
>JAYVGE010000204.1:0-9648 GCA_043772515.1 Flavobacterium sp.
TTATCAATCAACCGATCTGGGTTGATAATTCTGGTGGTAAACCCAATTACTTTTCCGAGAATTGTTCCTTCAAAAATAGATTTCCCCAATCCTACCAATAGCAAATCATAATCCCCTTGGTTGGCAATGTCGGCAATATCGGTTTCGATATCGAGTGATGCTTTAAAGATAGTCGTGATTTCTTGCTGTAACAATTCGGACTCTTCGACAATGGGAATAAAACTATTTTTCTCTTTATCTTCCATATTAAAAGCATGCATCTCGTCGCTCAAAGACAAATGCAATGCGGTAATACTGGAGGTTTCCTTTTCTTTTTTTACCATACTGTTTGCCAAACGCAAGAGCGATTTTCCTTTTTCATTATTTCCAAAAGAAATCAAAACACGGTATTTGTTATCGATTAGAATTTCGGGATCGGCAACATCCTTAGTTTTAAAAATATAATTAATCAAATCTAATGCTGGCCCCGTCATAAAAGTAGTCACCAATGCCATAATAACCATCATGGTAAACACTTCTGGAGTTAATACTTTTAGCTCTAAGCCAATATTCAAAACGATCAATTCCATTAGCCCACGTGTGTTCATCAGGGCACCAATTGTAAAACTGTCTCGCCAAGATTGCCCAACAAAACGAGCTGCCAAAGCACTACCGACAAATTTACCCACAACGGCAACTAGAATAATAAAACCTGTAACTTTCCATAAATACGGATCATTAATTAGCCCAATTTCGGTACGCAATCCTGTAAAAACAAAAAACAAAGGAAGCAAAAGAATAACCGATACATCTTCGACTTTTTCTATAAACAGCGTTCTAAATTTGGCTACGTCGGGCATAATTGCTCCCATCATAAAAGCTCCGAAAAGCGCATGAATACCAATAACCTCGGTTGCATAAGACGAGAGAATGAGTGTTAAAAAAAAAATGGCTACAACTGGCTTCCCAAAATCATCTTTGGTGCCGTACAAATCGCCTATCCTTTTTAGAAATGGTTTGACCAAAAAAATCATCATCAAAACATAAACAACTGCTAGCGAAATAATATACAACGAACTTACAAAAGTCCCTGCTTTTACGATCGCAATAACAACTGCCAACAAACACCAAGCGGTAATATCATCGGCAGCAGCACAGGTAATTACTATGGCTCCCAATCGGGTTTTATGAATGCCTCTTTCTTGAACAATTCGTGCCAGTACAGGAAAAGCGGTAATACTCATGGCAATACCCATAAACAAACTGAAAGCCAAAAACTTAACTCCTTCTGGAGCAAAACTATTGTACACAAAATAAGACAATCCGATACCTAAGGCAAAAGGAAAAACGATACTGGCGTGACTGATTACAATGGCCTCATTGGCTCTGTTTTTGAGCACTTTCAAATCGAGTTCCATACCGATAACGAACATAAAAAGAATTAAACCGATTTGGCTCAAAAATTTTAAATTACCTAAAGATTCAACAGGAAATAAAGCATGAGAAAAATCGGGAAAATACAACCCAAGTAAAGAAGGTCCTAGTGCTATCCCTGCAATGATTTCGCCAATTACAGAAGGCTGGCCAATTTTTTTGAAAACCCATCCAAAAAGTCGAGCTACAAGAATAATCATTATTATTTGCGCCAAAAGAATCGCCAAAGGATCTTGAAAATTATGCATCATAGAGGTCAAGAAATCACTCCAAGAATCATTTCCAACGGGAGGTTCTACGATAGTTTCTTTTGATTCTAAGTATTTTCCTTTCCTAATAATCCAATACATCAATGCTGTAAAGCCACCTGTTACGCCTAAATAAAACAATGCATTTTTATATTTTTTCATATCTGTTTTTATATAATGACACTCCACTCCAAAAAAAGCAAAGATGAGAAATTCAAATGTATAATTTATATCCGAAAAATTATTTAATTGTGAATAAAAAAAAGTTAAAATCGAAGTATTAAGAAAACAGAAAGTTTAATTTAAAATAAATGACTTGCGATGGTTTTAATTACCTTTGCACCGTTAAATAAAGAAGATTATGGTCAAGTGGTTTAGTTTGGGATTTTGGGAGTTGATTGCCCGAATTGTGCTTAGAAATAGGATTTTAATGCTATCGATTATTGTCGTGATAACGGCTCTTTTGGCAATGCAATGGAAAAACATACATTTTACATTTACTGAAGCCAATTTATTACCCGATGATAATATTGTCAACGTAGAATACAATGCTTTTTTGAATAAATTTGGTGAAGAAGGAAATCTAGTTATCCTAGGAGTAAAAGACAGCACTATATTTACCCCAAAAGCCTATGCATCATGGAGTAAATTAATGAATAGCCTCAAAGCAGACAAAGCCATCGACTTGATTATTTCGTTAAATAACCTAAAAAAATTACAAAAAAACGATTCCCTCGAAAAATTCGAATTGGTACCGTTTGTAGACCAAAGCAAAACCGTAGACAAAACCTATCTTCAAAAAATAAAAAAGGAACTTTTTAACGATCTCCCTTTTTACGAAGGATTACTTTTCAACAAAAGATCAGGGAGTATTCGCTCTGCGATTTATCTAGACAAGAAAATTGTAAACACCGCTGCCCGAAAAAAGTTTATTTTAGGCAAGCTGGTTCCCGCTGTAGAGACATTCGAAAAAGAAACCAATATCGACCTTCGTGTGTCGGGAATGCCTTATATTCGAACCTTAAATGCGCAAACGATTCTCAATGAAATAGGCATTTTTATTGGAGCCGCTTTATTAGTAACTTCCTTGCTTTTCTTTTTCTTTTTTAGAAGTTTTAGAGCCACCCTAATTTCTATGATTATAGTAATTATTGGCGTAATGTGGTCTTTTGGCGTACTGGGTTTGCTAAATTACGAAATTACAGTTTTGACCGCTTTGGTTCCCTCCTTAATCATTGTTATTGGGATTCCGAATTGTATTTTTCTTACCAATAAATACCATCAGGAATACAAAGTACATAGAAACAAAGTCAAAGCACTGCAACGTGTTACTACCAAAATAGGGATGGCAACGCTGATGACCAACCTAACCACAGCCATTGGTTTTGCCACCTTTGTTGCTTCGAACAATCAATTACTATTAGAGTTTGGCGTCGTGACTTCGATAAACATTATGGCGCTTTTCTTTTTGTGTATTATTGTCATTCCCATTTTTCACAGTTATGTTCCGCCTCCCAAAGACCGTCATATCGAACACCTGGACCGAAATTACGTCAAGGTATTTATGGATTGGATACTGAGAAACGTAAAACACAATCGATTCTCTATTTATGTCGTTGCTATACTTCTTTTGGTACTTAGCATTATAGGCATTTACAAAATGAGAATCTCTGGTAGTTTAATAGAGGACATGCCTAAAAAAGAAGCTTTTTTTGAAGACATCGTTTTCTTCGAAAAAGAATTTGATGGCGTAATGCCACTAGAAATTATGATTGATACCAAACGAAAAAAAGGTGTCATGAAACTTTCTACACTCAAACGAATGGAAGAACTCGAAGAAACTATAGACGAAATTCCGGAACTCTCTAAGCCCATTTCTATTGTCAATTTGGTAAAATATTCGAAGCAAGCGTATTACAACGGAAATCCAAAATATTACGAATTACCAACAGCACAAGAACAGTCTTTTATTTTGTCGTATGCCAAAAACGCAACGAAAAACACAAAAGACAATCTAATGAAAAGCTACGTCGATTCGACAGGACAATTTGCCCGAATCACCACTTTTATGCGAGACGAAAACGGAGATAAAATAGCAAAAATAGAAGCCGAAATCCGTAAAAAAGCAAACAAACTATTCCCATCAGACCAGTACAATGTTACCATTACAGGAAAAGCATTAGTTTTTCAGAAAGGAACAGGTTATCTGCTCGACAATCTGCTCTCTTCTTTGGTTTTTGCTTTTTTTCTAACATCACTTTTGGTTGCCTTTATGTTCCGCTCCTTCAAGATGGTGCTGGTTTCTATAATCCCAAATCTATTGCCGTTGTTACTAACAGCCGGAATTATGGGCTTTCTAGACATCCCGTTAAAACCCTCGACGATATTGGTTTTCGGTATCGCATTTGGTCTTTCGGTCGATGATACCATTCGATTTTTGGCACAATACCGAGAAGAATTAAAGAAAAACAACTGGAAAATAAAAAAATCTGTTTACGCCACATTTACCGATGCTGGTTTGAGTATGTTTTACACTTCTATCGTCTTGTTCTTTGGATTCTCTGTATTTATGTTGTCGAGTTTTGGAGGAACAATTGCCCTTGGCGGATTAATTTCCTTAACATTACTATTCGGAATGCTATCTAATTTGATGTTGCTACCCGCTTTGGTTTTAACCTTGAACAAAAGATTAGCGAACGAACAGGAATTCATCGAACCAAAAATTGATATTATCGAACGTAGTGATGAGGAAATCGATAATCTGAAGAAGAATAAATAATTTTTTAGGAGCTATTCCCGCTTTACACTAAATCTTTTCTTGCTTAAAAAAAGCAAGAAAAGGATACCGTTTCAATCAGGGCTAGAAAATTCGGTAAACAACAAATTTATTTAGTTCATTCCTGATTTTTATCCTGCAAGTTTTTTTTACCTTGTAAGTTTTACATAAGTAAATCTTATCTACCAACAAGGTGGGCTGTCAATTTTGAAGCTTTAAAATTTAAAAAACACATTTTTTTATCTTCGCCATAGGTTTTTAACAACAACAGAAACCCTTGTTCCTAAAGCCCCGTCAGGGTTTTGAACCCTGACAGGGCTAAGTTGTCGATAAAAAATACCGAACCTATTTTTAAAAATTCGTTCAGATTTGACACCTCACCTACAAGGTTAAAAAAATTGCAGGATAAGCGTTAAAACAATCCCTAGAAAACCAAATTCTCCAATTGGCTTAACCCCGATTACTTCACTTAATATTTATTTTAATTGGAGTTCAGCGAACTTCGTTTGCAGGCAATATCCTTTTTTGAGGCGTTTTTTCTTCGCTTCAAAAAAGATAAAGCCAAAAAGCGGAAAATAGCTCCTGATTACACCATTTTGAACAATGAAAATTACAAACAAATCATTTATATTTGCAATTGAAAGCCAGATTTTGAAAGAAACGTTAAACGCAGGAAGTAGAGACGTAACTAGGTCCAAAATCTAACATCAAAGAAACTAATATCAAAATATTAAAATGAGACATACAAAAGTTAAGGACTTACTAAACAGTACAACGCCACTTACCGAAATAAATGCAAAAGGTTGGGTTAGAACTTTCAGAAACAATCAATTTATTGCTATAAATGATGGCTCTACAATCAATAATATACAATGTGTTGTCGATTTTGAAAATACCCCAGACGAAACTTTAAAGAGAGTTACCACAGGAGCTGCTATTTCGGTCACTGGAAATCTAGTTGAAAGCCAAGGTGCTGGTCAAAAATATGAAATTCAGGTTAACAAACTTGAAATTCTTGGCGATTCGGATGCCGAAAAATTTCCGATACAACCAAAAAACAAACCAAGCTTGGATTTTTTACGAGAAAATGCGCATCTGCGTGTACGTACAAATGTTTTTGGTGCCATTATGCGAGTACGTTCGGTTTTGTCTTTTGCTGTACATAGTTATTTTCAAGAGAAAGGTTTTGTATATGTAAACACGCCAATCATCACGGGATCGGATGCCGAAGGAGCCGGTGAGATGTTTAAAGTAACCGCTTTGCCATTTGATGAAACGCCAAGAACCGAAGATGGAAAAGTAAATTACAAAGAAGATTTTTTTGGCAAAGAAACCAACTTGACGGTTTCTGGACAATTGGAAGGAGAAACTTTTGCGATGGCTTTGGGACAGATTTATACTTTTGGACCGACTTTTAGAGCCGAAAATTCGAATACGTCTCGCCATTTGGCAGAATTTTGGATGATTGAGCCAGAAGTAGCTTTCAATGATTTGAATGACAATATGGATCTAGCCGAGGATTTTATAAAATATGTCGTAAAATATACTGTGGATAAATGTGGTGATGATCTGAAATTCTTGGAAGGTCGTTTAACAGACGAAGAAAAATCGAAACCACAAGCAGAACGCAGCGAAATGGCTTTATTAGACAAGTTGAACTTTGTGATGCAAAACGATTTTAAACGCGTTTCGTACACAGAAGCTATCGATATTCTGAGAGAATCGACTCCAAACAAAAAGAAAAAATTTAATTATATTATTAACGAATGGGGAGCCGATTTACAAAGCGAACATGAGCGTTACTTGGTAGAGAAACACTTTAAATGTCCCGTAATCTTGTTTGATTATCCCGCAAATATCAAAGCATTTTACATGCGTTTGAACGAGGATGGAAAAACGGTTCGCGCCATGGACATTCTTTTCCCAGGAATTGGAGAAATCGTTGGTGGCTCACAAAGAGAAGAACGTTTTGATGTTTTGGTCGAAAAAATGAAAGCTTTAGGCATAGACGAAGAAGAATTATGGTGGTATCTTGATACCCGACGATTCGGTTCGGCAGTACACTCTGGTTTTGGGCTCGGGTTCGAAAGATTGGTATTATTTGTTACGGGAATGACGAATATTCGTGACGTAATTCCTTTTCCAAGAACGCCTATGAACGCAGAATTCTAAAAATAATAAAATTTGTTTCAAGTTTCAGGTTTCAAGTTGTTCGAAAGTGCTACAACTTGAAACCTGAAACCTGAAACTTTTAACAAAAATAAATGCTAAAGCAGTTCTTAAATTTAAAATTATCTCAGAAATTATCTCCACAACAAATACAGTTGATGAAGTTAATTCAGTTGCCTACGCAAGCATTTGAGCAGCGTTTGTTGGAAGAAATGAATGAAAATCCTGCATTGGAAACAGGAAAAGAAGAGGACGATTACGAAAAAGACGAGTTCGAAAACGAAGATTATGATGATTATGACGAATCCGAATCGGATCGAATTGATGCCGAAGACATCAACATAGACGAGTATTTAAGTAATGACGATATTCCCGATTACAAAACACAAGCCAATAATTACAGTGACGACGACGAAGATCGCGAAACACCATTTGCAGCCCCTGTTAGTTTTCATCAGGATTTAATTAATCAATTAAACACCTTTATTCTCAATGATGAAGAGCGAGAAATCGCCGAATTCTTGGTAGGTAGTATCGACGATATGGGCTATATTCGCAGAAGCATTCCCGACATGGTAGACGATATGGCATTTACTCAAGGAATTTATACCGATGAGAAAATGGTAGACAAAATGCTACATGTAATTCATGAGTTAGAACCTTCGGGCGTGGGTGCACGTGATTTGCAAGAATGTTTATTATTGCAATTAAAACACAAAACCCCAACAGAATCTGTCGCTTTGGCCATTGATATTATCGAAAATCAGTTTGATGCTTTCACCAAAAAACATTATGACAAACTGTTGCAAAAATACCCCATTTCGAATGAGCAACTCAAAAAAGCCATTCACGAAATAGAAAGACTCAACCCAAAACCAGGTGGTTCCTTTACCGGAAACAATAAAATTACCGAAAATGTAGTTCCCGATTTTGCCATTAGAATTATAGACAACGAACTCGAACTCACCTTAAACGGTAGAAATGCTCCTTCCCTACACGTTTCCAAAGATTATCAGGAAATGATGCAAACCTACAAGGATTCTAGGGACAAATCGGCGCAGCAAAAAGATGCGGTTCAATTTATAAAGCAAAAACTAGATTCGGCCAAATGGTTTATTGATGCCATACGCCAACGTCAGGAAACTCTTTTTGTAACCATGAACGCCATTATGCACTACCAAGAAGAATTTTTCTTAGATGGAGACGAAACCAAAATGAAGCCGATGATATTAAAAGATATTGCCGACATGGTTGGGTTAGACATTTCGACGATTTCGCGTGTAGCCAATAGCAAATATGTAGAGACCCCTTACGGGACCAAACTCATCAAAGAATTTTTCTCAGAAGCCATGAAAAACGATCAAGGCGAAGATGTTTCGACGTTAGAAATAAAGAAAATCTTGAAAAATACTATCGAAGAAGAAGACAAACACAAACCACTTCCTGACGATCAATTGGCAGAAATTCTAAAAGAAAAAGGCTATCCGATTGCCCGAAGAACGATTGCCAAATACCGAGAGCAACTGGATATTCCTGTAGCAAGAATGAGAAAAAAGATGTAATGATTTTTTTTTGATTTCGTGCCGCAAATTCCGTCCCGTTTAAATAGAATATAACTGTTAGTAATGGAAGCTGAATCCGTTTTTCGATATTAAATTTGACTTCATATCCTGCAAAAATATCCATATAAGAAATATAAGTTCATAGAAGCGAACTTAAATGAACTTATAGTTTCTATATGGCTAAAAAAAACGTTCCATTATTTAGATATAAATTCGATTTATTTTGAATATAAGTTTAGACACAAGTTACGGATACTGACAAGTCATAAAATAAAATCCGTATTGGTCTAAAATGAGGCATAAAGATTTTAAATTTAATTAAACATTATCTTTTTGAGAAAAATACTTCCCTTCTTTTCATATCTCTTTCATCCGATTTTTATTCCGGTACAAGCTACTTTGTTCTACCTTTTTTACACTATCGATCTTTTTGAGACTAAAAAAGAAATGTATTACGTACTTTTTCAAATCATTATTATTACGATTCTAATTCCTATTTTATTCTATCTGCTGTTACGTGCTACAGGGAAAGTAGCTTCGATAATGATTGCCGACGTATCGCAACGCAAAATACCATTGATAATCCAGTGCTTTTTGATTATTTTCCTGTTGCGACAAAACATTACTCTAGCACAATACCCAGAATTACATTTCTTCTTCTTGGCGGGCTTATTGAGTACCGTAATGGCTCTCTTATTGCTTTTTGCAACTATAAAAGCAAGTCTACATATGATGACAATAAGCGGATTAACTTGTTTTGTAATTGGGTTAACGCTGGCACTTGAGCAGAAAAATACGTACCCCATTGCTTTGCTTTTTTTGGCAAACGGTTTTGTAGCCTCTTCTCGTTTGGCAATGAAAGCACATACTCCAAAAGAATTGATTATTGGCGCACTACTAGGTAGCATCCCACAACTTATTTTATGGCGTTTTTGGCTATAATATATAGAAAATGACTCCGATATTTAAAACACTCATATCTATTGATTCTCCATTTATTTTTGCAGTTTTAAAAACAGAGTTCAATCCGTAATAAGCATATATGTTCCAAGTATTATAGCCCGACGAAATGTAAGCTCCATACAAAAAATTGCCAAAATCCCTATTATTGGTTACAATTATTTTACCCGAGTCCCCAATAAAAGTAGATCTATCGTAGAGTAGGTAACTAAATTTTAATCCGCCATAAATCCTCCAAAACTTATAACTTTCTGGCGTAGAAGTTCGCCATCTAAATTCAACTGGAAGCTCTACTATTAATTGTGAGAATTTGTTCTTTTCGAAATCTTTTCTATAATCGGCAATTGCATATTCAGGTGTATCATTGTCTTCTGTTATAACCAAATTCTGATTGTAACTATTGTACCTAAACCCAAGTCCAGAAGCAATCGCCACTGTCCTGCTTTTGTTTATTGGCATATCTCTAAGAAAACCTACAGAAACCCCCGTAGAGAGCTTGTTCTGATCTAAACCTTCAGGC
>JAYVGE010000205.1:0-3850 GCA_043772515.1 Flavobacterium sp.
TGAAAATTTCGCCCAGTATAGAAATCAGCTAACAACACTATTAAGCTTTAAATTCGGAATTATTAAAGCAATTTAGTATAAGAAGGCTCTTCAAGTAATATACATTTTACAGCATTCGTTTGTACAGCTTCCTTAAAACTAACCACTTTATTGTGTTCTAAGCCCGTAATATACTTTTCAACACAATGTATTCCGAATCGGTTTCACTTACAATTTTATCATTTATGTAGGTAATAATATGCGTTTTACTTTTTAAACTGTAGTCATGCAATTCATGAATTTGTTCTTTGGTCAAGGTTTGCTCAAAAAGAATTGTGTCTTCTTTCAAATCGGTAATTACAGCCCCATTATAAGAAATCATATAGGAATTATAAAAATCCATTTTCAATTCTTTGGCATAAGCGATCATTGCCGAAGTGGGTCTTCCTGATGCCAAAATCACATAAACCCCCATTTCTTGAGCTTCGAAAATCATTGCTGTATTTTCCTCAGATATGGTATGATCGTCTGTCAACAGGGTGTCATCCATATCCAAAACAATCATTTTGTATTTCTTTTGCTCCATTTTATATTATATTCTTTTCAAACATTTACTAAAAGACGAACAGGTAAAGCAATTTTAAATACTTAACCTAAATTCCTCAATAACTGGGTTTGCTTTTGCAAAATCTGTTTCTTGAATAAAAACCTCAACAACGGTGTTTGAGTTAGGAAAACCCGACATTCTAGCCGATTGAATGTTGTTTTTAATTGAAGTTTCTACTCCCGCAGCTTCAATTTTTTGTTGCAAAGCCAAAGCTAAAATTTCATTTCCCGAAAACACTTTCATTAATCCCATGATGTTATTATTTTTAAATTATTATTTTTTTAACATTAGAACAGAAAAGACTTAAAATAATCACAATTTACGTCAACTTCTATCTAAAATCTACTTTCTGCCAACTGCCCTCTAAGTACTTATTTACATTGCTCCGTAAAGTTTTCAACTTTGAGGATGCATCAAAAGGTCTCCTGACCTTTTGATATTAAGCTTTCGTCACCAAACGTAATTATTACAAATTGACGATGGTTTTAAAACATCAATCACTGGATTGTCTACTTTTGTAATTTTAATAATCCCTTCATCATTGACATAATTTGAAGCACTTGAATATAGATAACAAGACGCTTTTGAAACTATTCCTGCCCGAATTGGGTTCTTATGAATATAATCTAATTTAGACCACATAAATTTTTCTGAAAATATTTCTTCTGGATGACTTCCATATTGCCAAAACTGATATTTCTCATTGTGGGTATGACTTTTACAAGCAAACTCAAATCGTTTCAACATCCAATCTGAACGACTTTCGGGGCCATTTTCAATTTTATTTAAAATGATTTTTGCCGTAAAATTTTTGAAATCCCTAATTAAATCAGATAATTTACTTTCATCCGATTGAATAATCAAATGGATATGATTGGTCATGATTACAAATCCGTATAAAACCATTCCTTTATTCTTTGTGCAATATCCCAAAGCTTTCAATAATACAATCTTTATATACCTTCCTAGAAAACACATCTACCCAATATACAACCGTAGCAGCTATAAAATGTGGTTTGGATTGGTCTCTGATAACATATCCCTCCTTCATACTGTTATTATTATTTCAGTCAAAGACTGAATTTCACTTCCTCAAAGTTGGAAACTTTGAGGAGCAGGGGAGCAGGTTTTAATAATTCCGTATTGATTTTATATATTAATCTTCTATCTCGTCTTCTTCGTCCTCATCAATTTCGAACAAAAACGGTTCTTCCATCATTTTATCGGCAAGGATTTCTATTCTTTCAGATAGATTATCCGAAAAGATAATGCGTTGCGTTTTGGCAATACTATTCGAAATACGCATAATTTTTGTTTCGTGACGCAATTTCAGAATAGGATCAGCATCATCAAGAATAAGCATTTTTAGGCGGTTTACATTATACCCCGCAGTAGTAAACATCTCGCTCAATTTGTTGGGTGTACCAATTAAAACATCTATTCCTGTAGAAATATAGTTTTTATCGTACTCCATGTCGCCTTTGTCATGTACACCATAAACCTCTAGATTCGTATATTTTCCGTATTTTTCAAAAAGTTCTTCCATCTCCAATACTTTGGTTTTATCTGCTACGATAATCAAAGCACGTGGCGACTCTTCGGTTCCATTAGCCAATTGCTGAATCACATTAATAACAATTGTTGTTGTTTTTCCGCTACCTTCTGGAGCAATAATAATACAGTCTGCACCGCTTTTTAAAGTCGAAAATGTTTCTTGTTGCATCACATTGGCCTCTGTCAACCCATTTTCGACCAAAGCTTCCTGTAATTTTTCGTTTATTTTTTTTAGTTTCATTTTATATTTAATTGAAAAAATCTATTTTACCTATTGCCTTTTTGGCTATTCCTTTCTTTACCAATTGTCTTTTCTTTGCCAATTTAAAAAAGAACTATTTACTAGCAAAAAGGACTACATCATTTTCAGAAATTTCGTTTCCTCCTAGGATAATCAAACGTTCTACTACATTTCGCAATTCTCGGATGTTTCCTGTCCAATCGTATTTTTGTAGCAAAGCTAAAGATTCTTCAGAGAACTTCTTAGCTACATTGCCTTGCTCAGACGCTATTTTTTCGGTAAAATGCAAAATCAAACTCGGAATATCTTCTCGTCTGTCATTTAGCGCAGGCACTTTTATCAAAATCACCGCCAAACGATGGTATAAATCTTCTCGAAAACGGCCTTCTGCAATCTCTATTTTCAAATCTTTATTGGTTGCGGCAACAATACGAACATCTACTTTGATGTCTTTTTCGGCACCCACCCTAGTAATCATGCTTTCTTGCAATGCTCGCAATACTTTGGCTTGCGCCGAAAGACTCATATCGCCAATTTCATCTAAGAAAATAGTCCCTTTGTCTGCCGCTTCAAACTTTCCTGCTCGGTCTTTTACTGCCGACGTAAACGCTCCTTTTACGTGACCAAACAATTCGCTTTCGATTAATTCGCTCGGAATTGCAGCACAATTTACTTCGATTAAAGGAAAATTTGATCTTTCACTTTTCTCATGTAATTGGTGGGCTACCAATTCTTTTCCTGTTCCGTTCGGTCCCGTTATCAAAACCCGAGCTTCTGTTGGAGCCACTTTTTCTATCATTAGCTTTATGTGATTGATAGCCTCGCTTTCTCCTATCATTTCGTAATTTTTACTAACTTTTTTCTTGAGAATTTTGTTCTCGACTACCAATTTTTTTTTGTCTAATGCGTTGCGAACAGTATTGAGTAATCGGTTTAAATCGGGTGGTTTTGAAATATAATCAAAAGCTCCCAAACGCATCGTGTTAATCGCTGTTTCCATATCTCCATGACCAGAAATCATCACCATTGGAATTTCGGGTTTGATTTTCTTGACCGCTTCGAGTACCTCAACACCATCCATTCTTGGCATTTTTATGTCGCACAAGACTAAATCGTAGTCGTTATTTTTTATTTTTTCTAGACCAATTACACCATCTTCGGCATCCTCTACTTGATAACTGTCGTTTTCTTCAGTCAGTATTTTGGTGAGTACCCTTCGAATGGTAGCTTCATCTTCTATGATTAGAATTTTACTCATTTTTGATATTTGTTTCCTTGTTAATCTGGCTATTTCTTTAATTGACTAACCCAACCGACATTTAATATTTAAGCCATTTATACAATTCTTTCCAGGTTGGTTTTTTACCGTACATTAAGATTCCAACTCGGTATATTTTTGCAGCAAACCACACTACACCAAAAAAGGAAGCAAACAACAAACTTACCGAAATTGCAATTTGCCACCAAGG
>JAYVGE010000206.1:0-3849 GCA_043772515.1 Flavobacterium sp.
AAAAATTAGATTACAAAGACACGGTAAAAAACAAAAACCTTTTTACTGGGTTGTAGCAGCAGATGCTCGCTCAAAAAGAGATGGTAAATACTTAGAGAAGATCGGTACTTACAATCCAAATACTAACCCAGCAACTATCGAATTAAACATTGATAGCGCAGTAAAATGGTTGCACAATGGTGCTCAACCAACTGATACTGCTAAAGCAATTCTTTCTTACAAAGGGGCGTTGTTGAAACACCACCTTGATGGAGGTATTCGTAAAGGAGCTTTAACTCAAGAACAAGCTGACGCAAAATTAGCTGCTTGGTTAGAAGCCAAAGCTGGAAAAGTGGATGCTAAAAAAGAAGGTTTGACTAAAGTACAAGCTGCTGATAAAGCAAAAGCTTTCAAAGCAGAACAAGAAGTAAACGCAAAACGTTTAGCTGCTGCTGCACAAGCAGAAGCAGATGCTATTGCTGCCGCAACTCCTGCTGTTGAAGAAGAAGTTGCTGAAGAAGCTGCTGCTGCTGAAGAAAATAACGAAACAACTGAAGCATAATTTTAGAAGGCGAAGATGCGTAAAGAAGATTGTTTCTATTTGGGTAAAATCGCCAAAAAATTTAGTTTCAAAGGTGAAGTTCTGGCTTATTTAGACACGGACGAACCTGAGTTATACGAAAATTTGGAATCAGTGTTTGTTGAATGTAACAAACACTTGGTTCCTTTTTTTATTGAAAATTGCTCTATACACAAAAACGATTTTCTTAGAATTCGTTTTGAAGATATGACTACCGAAGAAGAGGCCGATGCTATTCTTGGCAATGCGATATATCTTCCTCTTAAAATGTTACCAAAACTTACAGGTAATAAATTCTACTTTCACGAAGTGATTGGTTTTGAAGTCGAAGACAAACGCCTTGGTGTTGTCGGAAAAATTCAATCTATCAATGATTCTACCGCGCAACCTTTATTTGAAGTGCTCAACGGCGAAGTAGAAATTCTAATTCCAATGATTGATCATTTTCTAGTAAAAATTGACAGAGAAAACAAAAAGGTTATCATGGATTTGCCAGAAGGTTTAATCGAAATGTATCTTTAAGAAAGTGTTCTGTTTCTGAAATAAGCATTCGTTAATCTTCAATTTGAAAGCATCATGTCAAAATTCAATTTCAAACAATTTTCAGTTGAACAAAACCGATGTGCTATGAAAATTGGAACCGATGGTGTTTTGCTAGGTGCCTGGACTTCAATAGATCACAATCCTTTTGCTATTTTGGATATTGGAACTGGAACCGGAATCATTGCTTTAATGCTTTCGCAAAGAAGTTTCGCACAACAAATTGACGCTCTTGAGATTGATGAAGATGCCTACGAACAAGCTGTTGATAATTTCGAAAATTCTCCCTGGAGCGACCGCTTGTTTTGCTATCATGCCGCTTTAGATGAATTTGTAGAAGATCCCGAAGAAGAGTACGATTTAATTGTTTCGAATCCTCCATTTTATACCGAAAATTACAAAACCGAAAATGAACAACGTGATTTAGCTCGTTTTTCCGACGCAATGCCTTTTGAAGATTTAATCGAAGCCGCAGCACTATTACTTTCCGAAAAAGGAATTTTATCCGTAATTATTCCTTTTAAAGAAGAAGTCAACTTTATGACTTTGGCCGAAGAATACGAATTGTATCCTCAAAAAATCACTCGTGTAAAAGGGACTCCAATTACCGAAATCAAACGCAGTTTGTTGGCTTTTGGACGAAATAAAAATAGCAATCTAGTTATTGATGAATTGGTTATAGAAACGAGCCGCCACCAATATACTTCCGAATATATTGCGCTGACAAACGGTTTTTATTTAAAAATGTAGATTTAAACAGAATCGTAATCTATTGATACGATTCTAGAAATCCCTATTTTACTTCTCCTCTTTACTTTTATTCTCTTTGTGTTTCTGCATGGCATTGTAGTAGGCAGCTCGACTCAAAGGCTCATATTCTTCGGTTTCTCCAAGTAATACCAATTTATCATTGTCGGTTTTGCGAAAACTATAATTGGCCAAATTTCCGGTTCGGGTACACACGGCGTGTACTTTGGTTACATACTCGGCTGTTGCCATAAGGGCAGGCATCGGTCCAAAAGGATTTCCCTTAAAATCCATATCCAATCCTGCAACAATAACCCGAATACCTTGATTCGCAAGATCGTTACAAACAGTAACAATTTCGTCATCAAAAAACTGAGCTTCGTCTATCCCGACCACATCGCAACCTTGTGCCAAAATACGAATATTGGCAGCCGCAGGAACTGGAGAAGACCGAATTTGGTTGGCATCGTGAGACACAACCATTTCGTCATGATAACGTGTATCTATTTCAGGTTTGAAAATTTCTACCTTTTGTTTGGCAAATTGAGCTCTCTTTAATCTACGTATCAACTCTTCGGTTTTACCCGAAAACATCGATCCACAAATTACTTCGATCCATCCAAATTGTTCTTTATGATTTACTGTGTTTTCGAGAAACATTTTCTTATTTTTCTGCTCGTAAAAATGAATAGTTTTTATTACTTTGTAACGAAACAAATTTATTAAAAAAGACACGCCTTACTCACTATAATTTCAAAAGTTATGAAAAAAAGATTGGAAGCCGATTTAATCAGTATTGCACATAGAATATTACAGCTTAAAAACAAATCTGATATCAATCAATTATATTTAGAAACCCAAAGATTGTACGAGAAATTAGCCGTTTTGCGTTTTGTAGAAGATCATTTTGGAGAGGCAAAACCAACCATTGGACTTGTAGCAATAGAAGAAGAAATAGCCTCTATTTTTGATAACTCTCAAGCCCTACAAGCAGAAATCACACAACCAGAAGAATCAAAAAACATTGAAGCCATTCTAGAAACACCAAGTAGTATTGCCCAAGAAGTGCTAGTGTCCGAAGAACCATCTGTGATTGCTAACATAACATTACCTGTTTTTGCCGAAGAAATTGTTCCCGAAAAAGAGCTAATCAAAAGTATTGATCAAACACCTCTCGTTGCTTTGAATGAAACGGAAACATTAGCTTCGAATGAAGAAACTTCATCTGAAACCCAAATTATAGCAAATTACACTTTTGATGAAATAAAACAATTTTCCGATAATTATCTGGATAGCAATCCAGATTTGGATGTCTTTTCAGAAGAAATAGAAGAGGAGACGCCAGCAAGTATTATTGAAAAAGTAGCTTCGGATGAAGAAAAATCGATTGTCGATATCCTAATTGATTCGGATTTGAAAATAACCGAATCTCCTGTAACCGAAGCACCCAAAAAAGCAGCAACGGTACAGATTTCTTTTGAGGAATTATTGGGAGGTAATTACAATGATACACAATTTGTAAAAGTACAACCTGCCCAAAACAGTTCGATGGTCTCTATCGTTGAGACAGTTGTTGTCGAAATTTTGAAGGAAGAAATCCCAGAACCAATTGCAGAACTAAGTCCCGAGAAAGCAGAACCAAAATTATTTACTTTAAATGAGAAATTAGCCAAAGGAATGCATATCGATTTAAACGATCGAATCGCGTTTATAAAACATCTTTTTGCCAACAGCGAAGAAGAGTACAATCGCGTTGTAAGCCAGTTGATAACCTATGATACTTTTGAAGAAACACAAACCTTTATTGATCAAATGGTAAAACCTGACTATAACAATTGGAAAGGAAAAGAAGATTACGAACAACGTTTTCAAGGAATTATAGCCAAAAAATTCGTTTAATAAACGGGCTGTAATCGACCTTCTCTCCCTTAAGGGTCAATCAAATCTATGAGCTAGAAACTCATAATGGTTTTTATTTATTTTTATTTAAAATTATTATGTCA
>JAYVGE010000207.1:0-3844 GCA_043772515.1 Flavobacterium sp.
CACCAAAATGGAAAACCGGAATCTCAACTGGTTACGACTTTGTACAAAAAGGAATCACCTTTACCCAACTCCGCTTTGAGCGAGATTTACTAAGCTGGAGAATGAGTTTTAATTGGTCCCCTTTTGGAGAACAAGCCAATTGGGGGTTCTTTATCGGAATAAAATCTGGGGTTCTTAGCGACATCAAATGGGACAAACGCAATGTTAGAGACCAAACAATACGTTAAGTCGAATAGATAAACATTATGGTTTATAACACATTAAGGGATTACTAGTTTTAAAGTGTTTATTTCAAGGTGCTTTTATTCAAAAAGGCTTACTATATATAAACCAATGTAGTTTCCTTAAGAAATTAAAAGTTAGTACAGATGTTGTCAAGTCTCGACTAGGCGTTGAGTCTCGACTGCGCTCGACTTGACAAAAGTCTTAAGCAAACGACATTGATACATAAACTCTAATACCAACAAGGTCAAAAAAGACCTTGTTGGATTTGTTTTCAAGTCTTTCATTTATTCAAAAACCCATAATATGTGTAATATTAGTGTTTATAAATTAATCCAATATCAGCTGCCTCATCTTCAGAGAGGGTTGAAGTGAGTATAATTTTCGTTGGACAAAACATTATTAGTCAATGGTATAAACTCAAGATTAATAGCGCTGAAAGGAACAGTTCTGAAGTTAGCAAATAGCACTTAAAATTAAACAATCATACAACATGAAAAAAATCATACACACAGAGAAAGCACCAGCACCAATTGGTCCTTATAATCAAGCCGTACTAAAGGGAAATACACTTTACACTTCGGGTCAGATTGCTTTAAATCCTGCAACTATGGAATTGGTACTTGATACCATCGAAATAGAAACCAATCAAGTAATGCAAAATATGAAAGCAGTACTAGAAGCTGCAGGCATGACATTTGAAAATGTAGTAAAAACAACTATATTTATAATGGATATGAACGATTTTGGCCAAATAAACACCGTTTATAGTTCTTATTTTGACGAAAAAACCGCTCCAGCACGTGAAACGGTTCAGGTGGCTTATTTGCCAAAAAATGTAAATGTAGAAATATCTATGATTGCAGTACTATAGCATTCAATAACAATTGTGCCGTTGCTTCATTGGTCGCCAGCGGCACATTGTGTACATCACATACACGAATGAGCATGTTTATATCGGCATCATGAGCATGACTCGCCAATGGATCTTTGAAAAATAAAACCATTTGAGTTTTGCCCTCAGCCACTCTTGCAGCAATTTGAGCATCTCCTCCTATAGGTCCCGAAAGCATTTTGCGAACTTTAAACCCCTCATTTGCTACTTTACTTCCGGTAGTACTTGTTGCAATAAGGTTTATTTCTTCTCGTTCCAAAATGGCTTTGTTTTTTTTTATAAACAAAACTATGTCTGCTTTCTTACCATCATGCGCAATAAGTGCTATCTCAATTTGCTTCATTTTTTATTGGCTATATGGTGCGCAATGAGTCCGTCTATTGGTCTTCTGAGTACATTACCTAACTGCAATTCATATTTATCGAATGTTTCTTGCAACTCGTCTTTTAAGTAAAAAGCGATTGAACCTACAAAATGTACAGGAACTTCTTTGCAATTATCAAATTGTCTAATGTAGTTTTTTACAAAAGATTTCATGCTTTTTAAAATTATCTTTCTGCAAAATGCATCCTCTTTATGTTTAATCAGAAATTTAGCAAACGTAGCCAAATAAGCATTCGGATTGGCTTCTTTGTATAATTTATTCTTAATAAAATCGGGATCCAAATCGTATTCTTTTTCAAATTCTACAGCCAATTCTGCTGGCATTTTATTAAAATAGTACTTTCGTATTAGTTCTTTTCCAAAAAAATTACCACTACAATCATCCATAATAATGTATCCCAGAGATTCTACTTTCTGATGCAATGCTGTTCCGTCAAAATAACTACAATTAGACCCCGTCCCTAAGATACTCACAATCGCTTTTTCTCCTTGGGGAGTTGTTGCATATACCGCTGCATAGGTATCCTCATGAACCGTTATAATTGCATTTGAAAAGTAGCTTTGAAAAATTTGAGAAAGAAAAATCTTCATTCTTTCTGTTCCGCAACCTGCGCCATAGAAAAACAAATGGGTTACCGATTTCTTATTTTGCAGAATATCAAAACGATCATTTAACCGATCAATAACTTCATCTGCATTTAGTATTTCTGGATTTAATCCCAATGTTTGTGTGCTAAACAACACTTTTCCTTCGTCATCTATCGCAATCCAATCGGCCTTGGTAGAACCGCTATCAACTATTAATCTCATTTCTTTTGGTTTTGTTTTTGATTTTTAGTGTTTGCTTTTTTTATAAAAAAACAAAATCCCGCTAATGAAAACATAACGGGATTTTGTAAATATATATAATTATTTTAAACCTGCAATATGAACCGATAAATCAATTAATTTACTTGAATATCCGTATTCATTATCATACCATGATACGATTTTGAAAAAGGTAGAATTCAGTCCAATACCAGCATTGGCATCTACGATTGAAGTTCTAGAATCCGAAACAAAATCTTGAGATACAACCGCATCTTCTGTATATCCTAAAATACCTTTCATTGTTGTTTCTGAAGCTTTTTTCATGACAGCCATAATTTCTGTATAGGTAGTTTCTTTGGCTAATTTTACTGTTAAATCTACCACAGAAACATCAACAGTAGGAACACGCATAGACATACCAGTAAGTTTTCCGTTCAATTCTGGAATTACCATACCCACTGCTTTTGCAGCACCTGTACTAGAAGGAATCATGTTTACTAGTGCCGACCTACCACCACGAAAATCTTTTCTTGACGGACCGTCATTAGTCATTTGTGTCGAAGTCGTAGCATGAACAGTAGTCATTAAACCCTCGACAATACCAAAATTATCATTCAATACTTTTGCCAAAGGCGCCAAACAGTTTGTCGTACAAGATGCATTAGAAACAACTGTATCTGTAGCCAAAGCTTTGTCGTGATTTACACCCATTACAAACATTGGAGCATCTGCAGAAGGTGCTGAAATGATTACTTTTTTGGCTCCACCAGTAATGTGTGCTTTTGCCGTTTCTATAGTTGTAAAGAAACCTGTACATTCTGCAACAACATCTACTTCTACTGCGTCCCATTTTAAATTTACAGGATCTCTCTCTGCTGTAACTCTAATATGTTTATCGTTTACGTATAATTTGCCTTCTTTTACATCAACAGTTCCATTAAAACGACCGTGAACCGAATCATATTTTAATAAGTAAGCCAAATGATCAACTTCTAATAAATCGTTAATTGCTACTACCTCTACATTATCTCTGTTAAAAGACTCTCTGAACACAATTCGTCCTATTCTTCCAAAACCGTTTATTCCTAATTTTACTTTCGACATTTTTTTTTAAATTTTTGTTATTATTTAACTAATTTAAAGTCTAATTTCCTCACAATAAACTTCATTTTTTTATGTAGACATTATTTCTGAAACCCTCAATAATTCTCTATCAATTTCTGATTTTCCTTTTATAGCTTGTTCCAACGGAGTCAATGACACGGCATCATTTTGCAAGCCCACCATATAACTCGATTTTCCTTCTAGTAAAGATTCAACTGCTTTTACCCCTAATCGACTGGCTAAAACCCTATCAAAACAAGACGGCGAACCGCCACGTTGCATGTGCCCCAAAACAGAAACTCTTACATCATATTCTGGCAAATTGGCTTCGACGTAATCTTTTAATTCGAACACATTTTTTCCAATTTTATCTCCTTCGGCAATAACAACAATGCTAGATGACTTACCCGATGCCTTACTTTTGGTCAA
>JAYVGE010000208.1:0-9547 GCA_043772515.1 Flavobacterium sp.
TTGAAACTGGCAAACAGAAAATTTATCTTTCAAAAAACAATATTGTAAAAACGATTCAGAAATCATTGGATTCACTTAAGCAATTGATTGAAAACAAAAACAGTACCGTAAGATTCGATATTGATACCAATGAAATAAAAGCGTTCTATGACCAAGAGCGAATGGTACAAGTAATTCATAATTTATTGTCGAATGCTATAAAATTTTGCCCAGCAACCAATGGAAAAATCAAAATTGTAATTCTTGAAAAAAAGGAAGCAATTGAAGTACAAATACACAATAATGGCAATCGAATAAAAGAGGAAGATTTTGAAGCCATTTTTGATAAATTTTATCAATCGAGAAATCAAAATATAAAAAAACCAATCGGAAGCGGTTTGGGATTAGCGATTTGTAAACAGATTATAGAACATCATAAAGGAAAGATTTGGGTCGAAAATAAAGCAGAAAATGGAGTCGTCTTTATTTTTACACTTCCCAATTATAACACTGTAGAAAACATTTGATTAGATGAAAAAAATTTTAATTGTAGATGACGAACCCAATATTGTAATGGCATTAGAATACACTTTCAAAAAAAATAATTTTGAAGTTTTCATAGCTCGTGACGGTCAAGAGGCATTGGTTATTTTAGAAAATCAGCTTCCCGATTTAATTATTCTAGATGTTATGATGCCATTGGTTGATGGGTATGCAACGCTAACACAAATAAAGAATGACGAACGATTAAAGGATTGTAAAGTGATTTTTTTGACAGCCAAAAACAAAGAAAAAGACAAAGAAAAAGGACTTGCCTTGGGGGCAGACCTGTATGTTTTAAAACCATTTTCGGTTAAGAAATTAGTAGAGCAAGTGCAGGAATTGTTGTAACGCGAGATAAATAGTTGTTGGGGTTTTGTTACAACGATTTTATTTTGTTACCAATAGTTTTAAAAGTATTGCTAGGTTTTATTTTACCGCTTCAACTTGAATGGGTAAACTGTATTTAACCCTAACGGTTTCATTATTTTCTTTTCCAGGAATCCATTTTGGGGAGAGTTTCAATACCCGAATGACTTCTTCTCCGCTACCAAATCCAACATCTTTTAGAATTTCAAATTCAGAAAGGCTACCGTCTTTTTCTACCATAAATGTCAAATATATTTTACCTCCGCCTTTTAATTCAGTAGGGATTTTAAAATTGGCACCCACAAATTTATAAAATGCAAGAACGCCTCCGGGAAATTTTGGTTGAGTAATTTTAGCAATAGACTTAGCTTCCTTTAAATCTATATTTTGTTTATTTTTTGCCTTTTCTTGCGCTAGGGTTTCTGGGCTGAAACTAAAAAATAGGAGGCTATAAACAAAACCGACTCCTATTGTTTTTAGTATAATTCTAATTTTAGATTCCTTTTTGGTCATCATAACTAAGCGTTTCTTGGTAATAGAATAATTGATAGCACTTGCAAGGGCAATCTTTTGAGAATTGGAAGCAAAGTTTAATAGCATATTTTGATAGTGAGAAACGGATAGGAATGTAGTATTTACCTTTTCGTCTGCGAGGAACTCATGATTTAGTTTAATCGCATTTTTGTAGCGTAGTAAGATGGGATTAAACCAGAGCAGAATCTGCAAAATCTCGATAAATAAAATATCCAAAGTGTGTTTTTGTTGGATATGTGCCGTTTCATGGGCTAATAATTCTGGAGCAATTGTATTACTGGTAAAATCCTGTTCTGAAATAAAAATAGTATCCAAGAAAGAATGGGGTACGACAGCTTCTGGTATTAAAATAACCTTTACCCCGTGGATAGTTTGCCTTGCATTGGTTTTTATTTTTTTGTAGAAAGAATATAAATTAACGAGAAACCGAACACTAAGCAGCAATGTTATCAATACATAAACTACGATACAGCTGTAGATGATCATTTGATTATCTGAAAGGCTGCTTAAATTGGTGTTGGTTTTCTGGAGTAGCATTTCCTTCAGTTCAAATTGATGTATTGAACTGCTGCTTTTTGTTTTGAAAGAAAAGAGTTGCAACGGAATTATTAGACCAAAAATTAAACTGCCAAGTAAATAAATACGGTTGAATTTGTGCATTTTTTCATTTTCTAAAAACAGTCTGTAAACTGTAATTAGGATCAAAAGGAGTACACTGGATTTTAATATGTAAAGTATCATTTTTTCTTTTTTTGAATTTCACCATCGATTATTTTTTTGAGTTCTTCTAATTCCAATTGGGATAAATTCGTTTCGGTGGTAAAGAAAGAAGCAAATTGCGAAGCCGAATTGTTGAAAAAATTGCTAATCAAACCATTGACATGTTTCGAGAAATAATCGGTTTTCTTGACCAATGGATAATATTCTCTGGAGTTTCCAAATTCGGTATAGGCAACAAATTTTTTGTCAATCATTCTCTTTAGTAAAGTGGCAACCGTTGTAGTGGCTGGTTTTGGGTTGGGATAAGCTTCAAGAATGTCTTTCATAAAAGCATTCTCTTGTTGCCAGAGATGTTCCATTAATTGTTCTTCGGACTTGGTTAGTTGCATTTGGTTTTATTTTTTATTTTTAAAATTGAAATTGAAATTGCCATTGAGATTGCCATTGAGATTGCCATTGAAATTTCCATTGTCATTGAAGACATCATTTATGATTAAATTCTACTTCTGAGACAAGTTCTCCATTTGCGTAATTTCTAATAAGAGTTAGTTTTCCGTTTTCGTCAAAAAAAAACCATTTCCCATCATAAAACCAATGAATTTCTATGTTGTTTGTTGTTGTTTTCGTGTGTCCTTTTGATTGGATTTTTCCGTTTTCAAAATAGTTTTTTGTATTGCAAATGTTATGCTTGTACTTTTCTCTTTTGATAATTTTTCCGTTCAAGTAGTACCGCCACTTTTTTACGGGGTCATCTAGATGGTATTTTCCAACCGATTGGTATTTTGCACTGTCAACGGCATAATTCTCTATCCAAAGTCCTTCTCTTTTCTTGTTTATTTTTTGATTGATAGGAGTTGATTTGCATCCAATAAGGGCTAATAAAAGTAATGAAGGAATAAGGAGATATCTCATAAAATGTATTTAACTCTACAGAAATAGATATTGCTCTACAAATGTAGAATAAAAAAATAAAACAATCAAATCTTTGATTGTTTTTTATTCTAATAGGCTTAATATGTTTTAAAAAATCAATATCTTATGAAAACCAAAAGCCCTAGCCCAGATAGAAACGGCATCCTGTTGTCCCGGGGTTCGGGACAACAGATATAGTGGACAGCTGGAAATAGCTCCTAATTAAAACAAAAATCATTTTGGTAAAAGCACAAAAAAAAATCCGCTCACAAGGAACGGATTTAGTTAATTTAAAGAAGTCTTATTTGCTTAACTCCACAAAATATTTGTAAAATAACGGAATAGTCTCAATCCCTTTTAGGTAATTAAAAATCCCGAAATGTTCGTTTGGCGAGTGAATGGCATCGCTGTCAAGACCAAAGCCCATGAGTATAGTTTTGCTTTTTAGTTCTTTTTCGAATAGGGCAACAATAGGAATACTACCTCCGGAACGAACTGGAATCGCGGGAACGCCAAAGGTTTCGGTATAGGCCATGTTCGCCGCTTGGTAGCCAATACTGTCTATTGGAGTCACATACCCTTGACCGCCGTGATGTGGAGTAACTTTTACAGTAACTCCCGCAGGAGCGATGCTGGTGAAATGTTTGGTAAACAACTCAGTTATAACTTCCCAATCTTGATTGGGCACTAAACGCATCGAGATTTTGGCGAAAGCCTTGCTTGCGATAACAGTTTTTGCACCTTCTCCTGTATAACCACCCCAAATTCCATTAACATCTAGCGTAGGGCGAATCGAGTTTCGTTCATTGGTCACATAGCCGCTTTCGCCATAAATGTCATTTAAATCTAAGGCTTTCTTGTATTTGTCAAGATTGAAAGGAGCTTTTGCCATTTCGGCTCTTTCTTCTAGTGATAATTCTTCAACATTGTCATAAAAACCAGGAATGGTAATGTGATTGTTTTCGTCGTGCAATGAGGCAATCATTTTTGCCAAAACATTAATAGGATTGGCAACCGCTCCGCCATATAAACCAGAATGCAAATCGCGATTAGGTCCAGTAACTTCAACTTCTACATAACTTAATCCACGAAGTCCTGTGGTGATAGAAGGTTGTTGATTGGATATCATTCCAGTATCCGAAATCAAAATCACATCATTTTTAAGTTTTTCGGTATTATTCTCTACAAAGGTTTTAAGGTTTACACTCCCGACTTCTTCCTCGCCTTCGATCATAAATTTTACGTTACAAGGCAAAGTATTGCTTTGTATCATGTATTCAAAAGCTTTTACGTGCATATACATTTGCCCTTTGTCATCGCAAGCACCTCTGGCAAAAATCGCTCCTTCGGGATGAATGTCCGTTTTCTTAATAACCGGTTCAAATGGGGGAGAAGTCCATAATTCTAATGGATCTGCTGGTTGTACATCATAATGACCGTAAACCAATATGGTTGGTAAATTTTTGTCAATTGTTTTCTCTCCATAAACAATTGGATAACCTGCGGTCTCACAAATTTCGACAAAATCGCATCCTGCTTTTTCTAGACTGGTTTTTACGGCAGTAGCGGTATCGATAACATCTTGAGAATAAGCGGCATCGGCACTGACAGATGGGATTTTTAGTAACTCGATTAATTCGGCAATAAAACGATCTTTGTTTTGTAATACGTATGATTTGATGTTCTCCATATTGGTTTTTTTTTTAGATGTTCAAATGTACAAAAAAGAAGTAAATATTTTTTCGGAATTTGCTTTGAATATTGAAAGATATGATTATCTTTGCACCCACAATTACGCGGATATGGTGAAATTGGTAGACATGCCAGACTTAGGATCTGGTGCCGCAAGGCGTGTAGGTTCGAGTCCTATTATCCGCACTTTTAAAATGCAATTATCTTATTTATAGATGGTTGCATCTTTTTTTGTATAAAGTTGCCCAGCCATTGCATGACGGATTGAAAAACATCTGGTTTTAATGTTTTAACGAAACTATTTTCTAGAAATAAAAAGAGGATAACCATTTAGGAAATCCTCTTTCTGAGTTATGTCTGTTGAAATTTAAATCTTTTAAAAAATAAAACTTACATCATTTCCTAAGATACTTATTTTCTTGATATAAATTTTGAATAAAACATTTAAAACAACTATACATTACGGGTTTCCGTATTCAGCGTATTTTAATAATACAGCAAAATTGGAAACGTATATGTGTCTATGCAAAAAATTAAATCTTATTACTTTTGAAAATGGAAATTTCAGAAGAAAATTTTATAGTTAAGTAGTGAGCTTTAAATAATTGACACTTTTTTAAATGGGATTCGTCCAATGGTTTAAAGGAATACGTTGGTTTTTACGACATCTAAAAGTGTCGATTATATTCAAACACTTGCTTAAATTTATGCACTCACATAAGCCAATTACATGAAAGTAAAAATTTATATCAACAAGATTTAACCGATAATTGCAGTATTTCAAAAGTGCAAATAAGTAGAATCGAAAGAGCTGAAATAAACATTACAACAAAAATGCTAATTAAAATAGCCAACGCATTAGAGATTGAACCAAAAGAGCTTTTTTATTTTAATTGGCAATAGTTTCTTTAGAAAGGGAATGTGTTTTTGGAAAAGAAAGAATTGTCAAGAAATTAGACTATAAAAGGCAAAGATTTTTATTACTTTTATCACCTTCAATATTAAATGGAATTATACATCAATCTGAAAAAAAACTAAATAATTATGAACGATTCAACTGTAAAACTGGAAAAGAGAGTTAATTTTTTGACCACTTATGCCGTTTTAAGCTCTATTGTGTTTGGGATAATTTTATTGTCTTCGTTTGCTAATAAAGACAAAACACTAACTCTTGATGAACTAACCTTAAAAAAAATCAATTTGATTGGAGAAGATGGTAATTTAAGAATGGTTATTAGCAACGAGAGCAGGCAACATCCTGGAAGAATGAACGGAGAAGATTTTCCAAAAAGAAAAAGACCCGCAGGAATTATTTTTTTTAATAATGAAGGAGACGAATGCGGAGGAGTGATTGCTAATGTGAGTTCTGAAAATGGAGCTACAAATTCGGGTATGTCTTTTACAATGGACAACTATCATGACGACCAAGTAATTCAGATATTGAATGATGAAACGTATGAAAATGGAAAAGGACAAATTCAGAGAGGACTAATAATTAATGAGTTTCCAATTGGCTCCAATATTGTGTCTAGAAACAATCAATTTGATGCACTTGAAAAAATTAAAGATCCAAAAGAACGTGACGAAAAGTTGGATGCACTTTGGAAAAAAGAAGGGTCAAAAAGAAGGCTTTTTGTTGGGCGCAACAAGGATAACAACTCGGGATTATTTTTATATGATACCAATGGCAAACCTAAAATGAAAATCTATGTTGACCAAATGGGTAATGCAAAAATTGAAGTTATTGATAATGAAGGGAAAATAAAGAATATAATTGAAGCAAAATAAGAAAAGAAAAGGTTTTCTGTAGGGATTTGTATCCCAAAACTAGGCGACTTGTTCGAGTTTTATTTTGCTGATAACAAAAGAGTAGCAACAGGATGTCGTAGCAAATGAGGGTAAACTGGCTTTGTGATTGGAGTTTTTTTACATTTTTTTTTACAATTTGTAGCAGATCATAGCTTGTATTTGCTCTTCGCTAATGCTTTTTTAAGTTGTTTCAATGGGCAATTTTATACTGATTTCCTTTACCTTGTTTACCTATTTTAGCAATATATTCCGAATAAAATAATGCGTATAAATACTTGTTTATCTGTACTTTACTCAACAGAAATTCGTCCTTAATATCAAATCGGGTAAACTTAATTTCTTCTGCTTTTTTGGCTTTGGTTTCTACGTATTTTTTGAGTTTTTCGTAGAATGTTCTAATCTTTCCCTCTAACTCGTCCATTTTCAAGACGATGCTTTCTTTTATTAATTTTAAACCATTAATTAGGGTCTGCTGAGAAACGCATATTGTATTACAGTTCAATTAGATATAGTTATATTTGAGAAACTAAGTGCAAGGTATTATGCGAAACAGTCCAAAAAAGTGTGCACCAACACCTGATTTTGTTAGTCAAAATCAATTGGTTTTTGAAGGATTTGAGTCTCCTTTTTGAAAAGAAATTGAATCCTGAAAACCGATGGGTTGTTTTAGCAAAGCTAATCCCTTGGGATGAGATTTGCAATATTTATCTTAAAGCTGTTCTTAAAAGTGCAACTGGGAGACCAAGATTGAATCCGAGGATAGTTTTAAGATCAATTATTATCAAGTATTTGTGTGATATTGACGACCGTGAAACAGTTGCTCAAATTTCAGATAACTTATACATGCAGTATTTCTTGGGTTATTCTAGTTTTTCAGATGAGCCTCCATTTGATGCTTATTTGTTTGTAACATTCCGAAAGCATTTAAGTTTGGATGTTGTCAATACAATCATCGAGAAAATTATTGCTATAAAAACTAAACTTGAACGCAATAAGAGTGAGTCTAAAGACGATTCGGATTCAGCAATCAACGACGAAAACCCGAATAGAGGGACTGCATTAATGGACGCTACGGCATGCTCTCAAAATATTGCTTATCCTACTGATTTGAATTTACTCAATGATGCCCGAGAAAAATCAGAGATGTTGATTGATATCTTATACCATTGACTTTTATATAATAGTCCAAAAATATTGATAACTTTTTTTAAAACCGCTAGAATATAGTATAAAAGCTACGTATTTGGATTTCAAAAAACAACCATGGCGTCACCCAAAATATTTCTAATACGAGAGACTATAGCAGAACTTAGAAAGATCCAAAAGGGTAGCGACCTAATGATTGGAAAAAGAGTACTTGCTTTAATAATTTTCAAGAAACATGAAGTAACTGGTATTTCTAAAAGAGAAGACGCTCAAAGCATCGGGGTTAATCATAATAGCATTCAAAACTGGCTTAATCTTTATATTTACGGAGGACTTGAATTGTTGATAAAGCATTCCGAAACAGGATACAAACCCAGTATTATAAGTGCTGAACAAGAAATAGCTTTAAAAGAAAAACTACATGATTCCGAAAATGGAATCGTTGGATATGTAGCGCTACTAGCGTGGTTTGATGAAAAATTCAAAACAGAAACAAACTACAGCACCCTGAAGAACTATGTTCGTCGTAAATTTAAAACAAAAATAAAAGTTACAAGAAAAAGCCATGTAAAAAAGACCCCAGAAGCAGTTGCAGTTTTAAAAAAAACTTCAGTCAAAAATGCCAAGAAATAAACGACAAACTCAATGAAAACGGAGTCTCGTTTAAAACAATAAATCTATATTGTCAAGACGAAAGCAGGTTTAGACTCTTTACTAGGAATGGAAAAGGACTTACAGCAAAAGGAGTAAAACCAAAGTCTACCTTTCAATAAGTATTTAAATCTACATGGCTTTTCGGTGCTTATTCTCTCTTTACAGGTGACCATTTTGAGTTAGAGTTATCACACTGTAATGGAAAAACCTTTCAAGCATTTCTAAATGAATTCTCAAAAGAAAAAGAAGATGAATTTAAAATTATCCTTTTAGACAACGGTGCTTTTCATAAAGCAAAAACACTAGTATTACCAAAAAAACATTGCCTTACTATTTATTCCGCCCTATTCTCCGGAACTTAATCCGTCAGAAAAAATATGGTCGAAATTTAAAAGAGCCTTTACATGAATATTACATAAATCTTTAGAGGATGTCAGTGCTTTTATTGATAGCGAAGTGGAAAAATTGAACGAGAATATTGTGAAGAAAATTTGCGGATTTGAATATATAGTTTCCGCCCATTTTTGGACTAATCTGTATTAGTCAATGGTGTAAGATGTTATCAAACGACACCTTTCCTTTAATAGTTTTTCTGTTTGTGAAAAGCTGAATTGACAAACAAGTAAGAATAAGGCAAAGAGTAATTTTACTATCATAAATAAGAATTTATTGAGAGTAAATTTATTCTAATAGTCTATAATAAAAACTTAGGATTGATGTAAATTATTGTTAATTATTCTATTGATTTATAGCATTCGCTTCAATAAACCAGCTCTTCCTCTTTTTTATTTAAAACAATTCAATGACTTTAATGTATTGATGCCCTATTTTCATCTGAATTGGGTACATTTTTTTTAAAAGAATATTCATAAATCTTCATACACACATTTGCCCATCTCATACCAAAACATCTCTCGTTTAAAACTTTTTTTTAAAATTCATCTCATAAGTGTTTCACTTTTATGGTAATATTTTATCAAACTGCAATAAAAATCACAAGCGGTCTAAGATTATGAAATTATTTTTATTTGGAAGAAAGTAAATAAAAATTTCAAAAAAGCGCTTAATTTTTTTTTGCTAAAAAAAAACTGAATCAACAAATTGACCTCAAAAGTTTCAATTTACTTCAGAGATATAAACTACTAAACCTGTTTTAATGATGCCTTTAAATGAAAATCAAGTCCAAAATTTT
>JAYVGE010000209.1:0-3843 GCA_043772515.1 Flavobacterium sp.
CGCCATTTACGATGGGAAATGTGTTGCGTATTCTAGGAAAAAAGAAATTTTATCTTAAGAATGCATTAGTTATCGAGCAATTGGCAAAGGTAGATACCATTGTTTTTGATAAAACGGGAACGCTAACAACCAACAAAAGATCGAATATTTCTTATGATGGAAAAACACTTTCGAGTGACGATTTAGGATGTATAAAAAACGTGCTTCGAGCATCGAACCATCCTTTGAGCAGGATGTTGTATGATTTTTTGCCAGATTCTAAGAAAATAAAAGTAGTTCATTTTGAAGAAATTACAGGCAAAGGAATTCAAGCACAAATTATGGGAATGCAAATCAAAATAGGATCAAATGATTTTGTGCAACATTCCTTTTTATCCGTTGCTACTCCCACTTCGTTTAGGAGGATTGAAGAGGGGAGTACTTCGGTTCATATCGAAATTAACGAAATTTATTGTGGTAAATACACTTTCAATAATGAATACAGAGAAGGATTGGCAACGCTTTTTAAAGATTTAGGCACCAACTATCAAATCAAAGTGTTATCGGGTGACAATTCAGGGGAAAGAAATACACTAGAAACTCTTTTGCCAAAAGGCATAGAATTAATTTTTAATCAAAAGCCAGAGCAAAAATTAGAATTTATAAAACAGCTACAAGAAAAAGGATACAATGTAATGATGGTTGGAGATGGTCTTAACGATGCTGGTGCTTTGGCGCAAAGTAATGTAGGTATTTCTATATCCGAAAATGTGAATGTTTTTTCCCCAGCTTGCGATGCCATTTTGGACGCAAATGAATTTATGAAGCTGAATTATTTTTTGAAATTATCTAAAAAAGCCATTACAACCATAAAATGGAGTTTTTTATTGTCTTTGTCCTATAATACTCTAGGATTGTTATTTGCTATTACAGGGAATTTATTGCCTTTGATTGCAGCTATTATTATGCCGTTAAGTACCATAACGATAGTGAGCTTTGTAACTATTATGAGCAATTTTTACGCTAAGAAAATTAAGAATTGATTACTGCTTTTCTTTTTAATAAATTCAATATGTTGGGATGAGATATGATAAATATCATTTTTTACCAAACCTTATAGATCTAATTTTGTGACCTTAATACAGATAATATGAGTGTTATGTATTTGTTAATTTCGGTAAGTATTTTTGTAGCAATTGCTTTTTTCGTTGCTTTCGTTTTTGCGGTAAAATCAGGACAATATGATGATGATTATACGCCATCGGTAAGAATGCTTTTTGATGACGAACTTTTGAAGACAAAAACCGAAAAATCTAATGTAAAAAATGAAAATTTATTGCAAAAATAAATTCAATTCTCATTCAATATTACTTCTTTTTCAAAACTCTAAAAACTATTATAAATTATGGAAATACAACAATTTTATTATGACAACAAAATTGTAAAGAAATTCATTTACGCAACCATTGTTTTTGGAGTTGTAGGCATGTTGGTCGGACTTACGCTGGCTTTTATGTTTCTTTTTCCAAACATAACGGATGGAATTTCGTGGCTGAGTTTTGGTCGATTAAGACCCTTACACACCAATGCTGTTATTTTTGCCTTTGTCGGTAATGCTATGTTTGCAGGTATTTATTATTCGCTTCAGCGATTGTTAAAAGCCAGGATGTATAGTGATTTTCTTAGTAACTTTAATTTTTGGGGTTGGCAGCTAATTATTGTTGCAGCAGCCATTTCCTTGCCAATGGGTTATACTTCTTCCAAAGAATATGCCGAGTTAGAATGGCCAATAGATATTGCAATAGCCATAATATGGGTTGTTTTTGGTATTAATATGATTGGTACTATGTTGAAAAGAAGAGAGCGTCATTTGTATGTGGCGATTTGGTTTTACTTAGCGACATTTATTACCGTAGCAGTTTTACATATTTTTAATAGTTTGGAGTTGCCAGTTTCTGCCATGAAAAGTTATTCTGTTTATGCAGGGGTTCAAGATGCGTTGGTGCAATGGTGGTATGGTCATAATGCAGTTGCTTTTTTCTTGACGACACCATTTTTGGGCTTGATGTATTATTTTGTTCCTAAAGTTGCCAATAGTCCGGTGTATTCTTATAGGCTTTCTATTATTCATTTTTGGTCTTTAATCTTTCTTTATATCTGGGCAGGACCACACCATTTGTTGTATTCTGCTTTGCCCAATTGGGCTCAGAATTTAGGGGTTGCATTTTCTATAATGCTCTTGGCACCTTCTTGGGGCGGTATGATAAACGGACTTTTGACGCTACGTGGCGTTTGGGACAGAGTACGTGAAGAACCTGTTTTGAAATTTTTTGTTGTTGCAATGACTGGTTATGGTATGGCAACTTTTGAGGGTCCAATGTTATCGCTAAAAAATGTAAATGCCATAGCGCATTATACCGATTGGATTATTGCTCACGTACATGTAGGAGCATTGGCATGGAATGGTTTTATGGCATTTGGAGTTATTTATTGGTTAATACCAAGAATGGCAAAAACCAATTTGTATTCTACCAAATTAGCCAATTTTCATTTCTGGATCGGTACATTAGGAATCATATTGTATACTTTGCCCATGTATCTTGCTGGTTTCTTGCAAGCCTCTATGTGGAAACAATTTAACCCAGACGGAACCTTAACGTATGGTAACTTTCTAGAAACCGTAACTCAGATTATGCCAATGTATTGGATGCGTGCCATCGGAGGAACGCTATATTTAATCGGGATGTTTACGCTAGTTTATAATATTATTCAAACGGTAAGAGCCGGTTCTGAAATAGAAGATGAATTGGCAGAAGCTCCTGCTTTGCAAGCTATACATTCGAGAAGAATTCGAGGCGAGAAATACCATTCTTGGTTAGAGAGGAAACCAATTCAAATGGCTGTTCTTGCCACAGTTGCCATATTAATTGGAGGAGTTATTCAAATTGTGCCTACTATTATGGTAAAATCGAATATCCCAACAATAGCAAGTGTAAAACCCTATTCACCATTAGAACTAGAAGGGCGAGATTTATATATTCGAGAAGGCTGTGTGGGATGCCACTCGCAATCGGTTCGTCCTTTCCGAAGTGAAGTAGAACGATACGGACCACAATCAAAAGCAGGAGAGTTTGTTTACGATCACCCATTTCTTTGGGGATCCAAACGCACAGGACCCGATTTGTTGAGAGTTGGTGGGAAATACAATGATAACTGGCATTTTAACCACATGTGGAATCCGCAAAGTACTTCTGCTGGATCTATTATGCCAGGATATAAATGGCTCTTTGATAACCAAGCACTTGATATTTCTTTATTAGAAAAGAAAATGAAAGCAATGGTAACGCTCGGTGTTCCTTATACTCAAGCTCAAATAGAAAATGGTGCCAAAACGCTTCGGGCTCAAGCATTAAAAATTGAAGAAAACCTTAAAAACGATCCTGATTTTGTAAGTAGTTATAACCAAAGTAAAAAGAAAGCAGAGGACAAAGGCGAAAAATTTGTTCCGATGAACGAAAGAGAAATTGTAGCCCTGATTGCTTACATACAAAGATTGGGGACGGATATAAAAGTAAAAGATAAAAACTAAAAAATAGCGATATGTTCGAACAGATAAAACACAATATGGAAACCATTGTGGGTGTTGCAATTTACCCCATAATTTCATTGTTAATTTTCTTTGTCTTTTTTGTGAGTCTCGGATTTTGGGTTTACTCCTATAAAAGAGAAACAATTCAGGAGATGAGTCAAATTCCATTAAAGGATTCAGAAATTATTTAATTAAAAAAAATCCAAAAAATGAAAATAATAATCCCATCCTATTTAAGAGTCTTAGTGGTTTTTTTCGCCGTTTGTGGTGCGATG
>JAYVGE010000210.1:0-27628 GCA_043772515.1 Flavobacterium sp.
GTTTAAAAAAATCTGCTTTATTGTTTTATAATGCTATACGTTTCCATAATAATTTTATCTGTTTTGTCATCATACGATTCTAAAATCAAATTACCATTGGTATCAAAATAACCAAATGAAGTCCTGTTTTTTGATTTGTAGATGTAATTGTTATTGGATGTTTTTCTTAGTATAGCCGCTTTTTTATTATTTGGCAAATACACATCATATCCCATTTCGGAAATGCTAACTTGGTATTTTTCTCCATTTAAGTTGTAGTAAGCCGATCTGTCGACATCAACAATTCGTGTAATTCCGTTTGCTGTTATTGCCGTAGTTGCAGTAACTTGAACGGGAGTGTCTTTTATTTCTTTATTCAAAGCTTTGGAGTCAGCATCTTTGAGTTCTATGTTTTGAACTTCTTTGACTTCTTGACTTTTGATTACTTTTTTTTCTCCTTCAGAATCTTTAATTGTGGTGATAGTGGTTTTGACTTCTGATTTTACATTCTGATTTTGTGCTTGACTATTTAGTGAAAATAAAAAAGCAACGATTGTTAAGGTTATGAATTTCATGATATTTTGTTTTAAGTATTTGTATTTTACAAAGTTAGGTAAGAATTATTGTCTGTCGCTATATAATTATTAAAAAAAATATCATAATTATGTAAAGAAGCCTAAACTTAGGTTTTCGACACCTTTTTCTTGGCAACAATAACATAGGTATCATAAGCATAGGTTTTTCTGTCTATGGTTTTTCTAATTTCGAAGCCATTCAGGAACAGGAATAATTCTATTTCATTTAAGGTAAATACGCGAACTGTAGAAAAATCATCATATAGTATTTCTTTTGTTTCTTTTGTTTCTTTTGTTTTTGTATAATATTGAGCAGTCCATTCTAGCATAAAATTTTCTGCGGTAGTTGTTTGCCAATTGCTATTTCTGTAATAATCGATTCCTTGATATACAGCATGATGTATAATGTTTTTATTTTCTTTGATAAAAGGAAGGAATCGATTGGCATCTATGAAATCGAAAATTAAGGTTCCGTCTTCGGTTAGATTTTTTGAGATGGATGCAAAAGTATTATTTATATCCTTATTTGTTGTCAAATAGCTAGTCGAGCGGCCAGTAATTATAATAGAATCGACTGGTTTTTCTAGCAGAAATTCTCGCATATCTCCATGAATGAAAAGAGAATTTTTATTTCGTTCTTTTGCAATAGCAATCATGCTTGTGCTAAAATCTAAGCCAATGTATTCTTGTTGATTTTCTCGAAATCGTTTGGTTAGATTTCCTGTACCGCTACCAATTTCTAGAATAGTTTTTCCATTGTTTTCTAGTATTAAACGGTTGTAAAATTCGTATTCTTCATCATAATCGATAAAGGTTTGGTACATGGCATCAAACACTGCTGCCATTTTTCCGTTGTATAGATTTGACATATTAATAGCGTTTTTAAAAATGAATTTAGATTTTATTGATTGGAATCAAAAAGCCTTTCAGGGTTTTAAATACTGAAAGGGTTGATTTTTAATAAAAAGAGCTGTCTTTCGACAGCTCTTTTCTGTTTTTTTTTTTAATCTCAATAACTATCGAGATTAAAAAATCTTTAGAATTTATAGTTTAAGGATAAATTAAACATAGTTCCTAATTGACTAAAATGGTATCCATCGTAGGTCATTTGAGAATAACGGCCGTTGAAAGTGATTAAATTATATTGATTTTTAATTGCATCAGGATTATCGATGATACTTTGACCTGTAGTGTTCTCTGCTTTAAATTTCCATTCTGGCAACACGTTTAATAAATTATTTACATTCAATGCGAGTGTTAGTTTATCTGTAGCAGAGAAGTTAATTCCTAAATCCGTAACTATTTTCGGAATGAATTCGGTTCTTAAATTAGAATCTAAACCATCTTGTTTGAATGTTGCTTTTCCAAAATAAGTGTTGTTAAGAGAAAATCCAAATTTACCGATTTCATAGTTTGCACCCAAAATCCATTTGGTATCTGGTCTTGAAGTAAACATTAAGGCATCTAAAGTTGCTCCAAAATTATTACTAGCCACGTCAGAAATTCTTTCGTTTTGCAATGTTACATTTCCAGATAAATTGAAGCCTAGTTTTCCAGATCCTAGTAAGATGTTGTTGTAGTTTGCTACAACATCTAATCCAGATGTTCTGGAGTCAAAAGAGTTTTCGAACCAGGCAACAGTACCAAATTTGGTTACTACTTTGTCTCCCAAAACGATTCGGTCTGCTACTTTTATGTTGTAGTAATCTACTGTAAAATTAAAATTTTTGGATGGTTTTGCTCCAATACCAATAGTAATGTTGGTTGATTTTTCGGCATCTAATTGAGGGATTCCTAATTGACGAGCTTGTGGAGAAACATTGTTTATAATTCCGCTCACTTGAATTCCTTGACCAGGAACAAAAGAGTACTGTGATTTTTGAGTGTAAATTTGGTGTAGTGTAGGGGCTCTAAATCCGGTAGATAACGAACCTCTTAAAGTGATTTTGTCATCTATAAATTTATATCTAGTGCTTAGTTTCCAAACAGTTGCTCCGCCAAAATCGCTATAATCTTCATAGCGAAGAGTACCATTTACTAAGAAATCTTCTGTAATGTCGAAAGCAACGTCAAAATAGGCACCAAGATTGTAACGATTCCATTTTCCTGAATTTTCAGGTCTGTTTCCAGCAAATGAGTCGGCTCCAACTCCTTCCCAAGAGGCTTTGTCTCCTTCTATAACTTCGAAGTTTTCGGTTCTAAATTCAGATCCAAAACCAATGCTTACTTGATCGGATATGTTTTTGGAAACATCTATATTTCCAACGATGTGATTGAAACTAGTGCCTCCAGGCTTGAAAGTGATAGGACTATTTTCTCTATAAATATTTTGTCCGTTGGCGTCTGTTAATCCAGATCTGTTCTGAGAATTTTCTACGGTATAGGATTGGGTATTTCCTCCAATAGTAGCACTTGCATCCGTATTCCAGCCGTTTTTGGTCGATTTGAAACCAATTGTTGCATTGTAATCATTTAAATCTCCAATAAATGTTGGTACGTAACCTTTGTAAGCAGTTGCAGAGCCGTTGCTGAAAAAGTCTTTTAGATAAGTTGAGTAAGTTGCTCCATTACCCCAATTTGGAATACTAGGATTTTCAAAAGGGTTTTTAATAGATCTCCAATACGGGGTTCTATAATTTGCGAAAGAATTTACTTTTTTGTAGACATAAGCAGCGTTATAATACATTTGAGTTTGTTCTGATAAATCAAAACCTCCATTTATTAGAAATTTTGCAGCAACTGTTTCAGGAGAACCATTTATATTTCCTGCGTCAGGGGCTTCATTCAAGAAATCAACGACAGATTGTTTACCAGTAATGTTTCCTTGATTAATTGTAGCTAATTTTGCATTGTAATCTGTAGATCCTTTATAAGTACTAAAAGTTGCTTCTTTTTGTGCTTCTGTCATTCCATTAATACTCGTTCCTCCGAGAGTGTTATCATCATTAACATAACTACTGTATTTATCAGGATTTATTTTTAGAAAATCGTTGAAATCTCCATCCGCATCGACAGTGCCAGGTCTGTTGGCTAAACTAACTTTTGAGAAATCTACTGTATAGTTTAAAAAACCCTTTTCTCCAACTGTTGTTCCATTGTTTAAACTAATACCTAACATTTCTCCATCTCCTTCAGAGGTAATTCCGCTTCTTAAAGTTGCAGATCCATCAGTACGATTCTTTTTCAATATAATATTCATTACCCCAGCAATGGCATCTGAGCCGTATTGTGCTGATGCTCCATCACGCAGAATTTCTACTTTTTCGATAGCATCAGTAGGAATTGCCGAGATGTCTGCACCTGTTTCTCCACGTCCAGGAGACGTTTGTACATAAAGCAAAGAGCTTAAGTTTTTACGTTTCCCGTTAATAAGGATTAAGGTTCTGCTAGGTCCCATATTTCGTATTTCGTACGGATCCAATAGTGAAGTTGCATCGTTTACGGGGGTTTGAACCGTGTTGAACGAAGGGATTTTGTATTGTAATGCCTTATCGAATGAGGCTTGACCTGTAGAAGTCAAATCTTTTGAGGATAAAACATCAATAGGCAATGCTGTAGTGGTATTGCTTCTAGGAGCAGTTCTTGTGCCTGTAATTACCACTTCGTCCAAATTTTGTCCGCCTTCTTCCGATAGGCTAACGTTAAGAACAGAACTAGTAGCAACTTTTGTTACACTATTGTAGCCAACATAGCTAAAAATTAAGGAGCTTCCGTCTTTAATTTTTATTTTGTATGAGCCATCTGTTTCTGTAGAAACTCCGTTTGAGGTTCCTTTTTCTACAATGTTTACCCCTGGCAGCGTAGCCCCTGAGTTGTCTTTTACTACTCCTGTAATTTCTTTTTGAGCAAAAAGAAACGTGGCATTAAGTAAGAATAGTAATAATGTAAAGTTTTTCATAATTAATTAAGTTTGGTTATTATTTGGTTGTAACTGTTATGCAATATAATATTTTTTTAACACTTCATTAACTTTTTGTGTAAATTTGTTTAAAAAAGTTATTAATATTAGATTAATGTGTGTTTTTGCTTAATTAAAAGATTTAATAAATCTTATATTTGCAAACTTTTAAAGTAAGTATTAAAGTCTTTTGGAAAGAAATTTTATAAACAAAAAGTAACGAAATCGCCCTGTTTAAAAAAAAAACAATAGCTGGCGGTATCTCCCGATATCGGGATTATAAAAAATAAATATTATCTACATTATGAAAGCAGGAATTGTAGGATTACCGAATGTTGGAAAATCAACATTATTCAATTGTTTATCTAATGCAAAAGCGCAAAGTGCCAACTTTCCTTTTTGTACTATTGAGCCCAATATTGGTGTTGTAAATGTTCCCGATTCTAGAATAGAAAAACTAGAAGAATTGGTAAAGCCAGAGCGCGTACAAATGGCAACTGTAGATATCGTAGACATTGCTGGATTGGTAAAAGGTGCTAGTAAAGGAGAGGGATTGGGAAATCAATTTCTTGGAAACATTAGGGAGTGTAATGCTATTATTCATGTTTTGCGTTGTTTTGATAACGACAATATTGTGCACGTAGACGGAAATGTAAATCCAATTCGAGACAAAGAAACCATTGATATCGAATTGCAATTGAAGGATTTGGAAAACGTAGAAAAACGTTTGGAAAAAGTAAAACGTGCTGCCAAAACAGGAAACAAAGAAGCTATAGTCGAAGAGGGTTTGCTCAACAGGATAAGAGAGACTTTGCTACAAGCAAAATCGGTAAGAACGATAACCCCGCAAAATAACGAAGAAGAAGTGTTGCTAGAAGGTTTTCAATTGATTACCGCTAAGCCAGTATTGTACGTTTGTAATGTCGATGAGAATTCTGCCGTGAACGGAAATAAATACGTAGATCAAGTTCGCGAATTGGTTAAAGATGAAGATGCCGAAGTAATAGTACTTTCTGTAGGTGCCGAAGCAGATATTACAGAATTAGAAAGCTATGAGGAACGTCAGGTTTTCTTGGAAGACATGGGATTAAGCGAGCCAGGAGCCTCTGTTTTAATTCGTGCTGCTTACAAATTATTGAAACAACAAACTTATTTTACTGCGGGTGTAAAAGAAGTTCGTGCTTGGACTATCAATGTCGGATCTACTGCGCCACAAGCAGCAGGTGTGATTCATACCGATTTTGAAAAAGGATTTATTCGTGCCGAAGTTATTTCATACGAAGACTTTGTACAGTATGGTTCTGAAGCAAAATGCAAAGAAGCAGGGAAGTTTAAGGTAGAAGGAAAAGAATATATTGTTAAGGATGGTGATGTAATGCATTTCCGTTTCAACGTATAGTCATTGCGAGGAACGAAGTAATCCTACCTTCAAATTATTGAAAGAAACCTGCAAGAGTCATTTTGCAGGTTTTTTTATAGACCTACATATTTGGTTAGATAATCGATAAAATTATTTATATTTGATAGAATTCTTTTCGTGAAAGGTATAAAAAAGTTAATTTATAGAATGCATGAGTACACTAGAAATCAACTTGTATAATAAATTAAGAGCTAAAATTGGAGAAGTAGAGGCTAAGGAATTAATTGGATTTATTGATTTTAGAAGTGAAGAGAAACGTGTTAATTCGGATAGAATTTTAACTACTAAACAAGATATTACGGAAGTTCGATTAGAAATAAAAGAAGCTAAAACGGATATGATAATATGGTTTTTTGCTTTTTTTATAACATTAGTCTTAATGCTTTTGTGGCTTTATGCTACGATTCTGTTAAAAAGCAACTAAAACTATTTTGCAGAGATTCACAAAACAATACAATCTCTGCTATTCTTTGTGTAAACTCAGCCAATTTTTGTGTAATAATCTTAAAAGCGAAAAAGCGAATGCCCTAAAAGTAATTAGATTATTGAAGAAAATTCTATCTTACTCTTTTCAAAATCCGTTTTTTTTTCTGTGTCTTGGCTTTAGCCAATCCGTATCATCCGCGTTCAATGGTCAAGGCTTTTCTTAGTTAGTAGCTCTTTGTCAAAGTCCCAAACCGACTTTATTAAAATCTGTGTCAAAAATTATGGTTCGGTATTAGTAACGGATAGTCATCTTGTTTAATATGTTGTTTTTTAAGATATTCGTTTTTAAAAATTGTTCAATCGGTGCCATCTGTGTTTCTATTTTGACTACTTTTAAAATAAAATAGAAAACATGAAAATCATCGCCTTTGCCGGAAGTTCGAGTAAAAACTCAATCAATAAGAAATTAGCTATTTATGCAGCAGGTTTATTCAAAAATGCTCAAGTTGAGGTTTTGGATTTAAACGATTATGAAATGCCGTTGTTTAGTGTAGACATCGAAAAAGAGATTGGAGAACACAAATTGGCAAAAGTATTTTTGTCAAAAATAGCTACTGCATCTATTTTGGTAGTTTCGCTTGCAGAAAATAACGGGAATTATTCTGTGGCCTTCAAGAATGTTTTTGATTGGTGTACAAGAATAAATGGCAAAGTTTTTCAAGAAAAACCGATGCTACTTATGGCAACTTCTCCTGGAGGTAGAGGAGGAGCGACGGTTCTTGAAATTGCCAAAATTGCTTTTCCACGGTTTGATGCAGTAGTTAAAGCGACTTTTTCGTTACCTAATTTTAATGATAATTTTGATGTAGAAAAGGGAGAGATTTCAAATCTCGAATTCGATAATCAATTGCGAGACATTGTAAAGGGTTTTTAATGCCATTAGTGTTTGTAAATTAATCTAATATCAGCTCCCTCTCCTTTGGCGAGGGTTGAGGTGAGGATAATTTGCGTTGTACTTAAACATATTAGTCCTATGGTATAAATGGCAATTGCAAAATAATAATAATTTATCGTCTAATTCTACAATCTGAATTCTAGAATCTAAAAGGCAATATATAAAACGTGCTGTCGATAGCATTCTTGATAAGTTTGGAGGTTTCTGCTTTTAAATTTTATCAGATTGTATTACATTAGCACAAATTCGATAAAATCTCCCAAAATGTCAGATCAAAATCAATATACCGAAGATAATATTCGTTCTCTCGATTGGAAAGAACATATCCGTATGCGTCCCGGAATGTACATCGGGAAATTAGGTGATGGTTCTTCGCCAGATGATGGTATTTATATTTTATTAAAAGAAGTACTCGACAACTGCATCGATGAGTTTGTAATGGGGGCGGGTAAAAATATTGAAGTAACTATTAAAGATAAGACTGTTACGGTTCGTGATTATGGGCGTGGAATTCCGCTTGGAAAAGTCATAGATGTGGTTTCAAAAATGAATACGGGCGGTAAATATGATTCTTTGGCGTTCAAAAAATCTGTTGGTTTGAATGGTGTCGGGACAAAAGCCGTAAATGCTTTGTCTCATTATTTTCGTGTAGAGTCAGTGCGTGATGAGAAACAAAAAGCAGCAGAATTCTCTGCAGGAAATCTTGTCCTCGAAGAAGATATTATCGATACCACCAAGCGAAAAGGAACCAAAGTTACTTTTATTCCAGACGAAGCTATTTTTAAAAATTACAAATTCAGATACGAATATGTAATCAAAATGCTCAAGAACTATTGTTACCTGAACAATGGTTTGACTATTATATTTAATGGAGAGAAATATTTTTCGGAAAATGGATTGAAAGATTTGTTGGAAGAAACCATTCACGCCGATGATTTAGAATACCCAATTATTCACCTAAAAGGAGAAGATATTGAAATTGCCCTAACGCATAGTAAAACCCAATATAGCGAAGAATACCATTCTTTTGTAAACGGACAAAATACAACCCAAGGAGGTACCCATCTAGCGGCCTATCGAGAAGCGATTGTAAAAACGATTAGAGAGTTTTATAACAAAAACTTTGAAGCTTCGGATGTGCGAAAATCCATAGTAAGTGCAGTAAGTATTAAAGTGATGGAACCTGTATTTGAGTCACAAACCAAAACCAAATTGGGTTCTACAGACATGGGTTCTGAACCTGGAATGCCATCGGTACGTACGTTTGTAAACGATTTTGTAAAAACAAAGTTAGATAATTATTTACATAAAAATCCGCCAACAGCAGAAGCATTATTGCGAAAAATTCTTCAAGCCGAAAGAGAACGAAAAGAATTATCGGGTATTAGAAAACTAGCTACCGATCGCGCCAAAAAAGCCAATCTTCACAATAAAAAATTAAGAGATTGTCGTGCTCATCTTACCGATACCAAAAATCCTAAAAATCTAGAAAGTACACTTTTTATTACCGAGGGAGATTCGGCTTCTGGGTCGATTACCAAATCACGGGATGTGAATACTCAGGCGGTTTTTAGTTTGCGTGGTAAGCCTTTGAATTCGTATGGAATGAGTAAGAAAATTGTTTATGAAAACGAAGAATTCAATTTACTCCAAGCAGCATTGGATATTGAAGATGGTTTAGAAAAACTGCGATACAACAATATTGTAATCGCAACTGATGCCGATGTCGATGGTATGCATATTCGCTTGTTGTTAATTTCTTTTTTCTTGCAATTTTTTCCAGAATTGATAAAAGAAGGACATTTGTATATTTTGCAGACACCGCTGTTTAGAATTCGAAACAAGAAAGAAACGATTTATTGTTATTCTGAAGAAGAGCGAAAAGAAGCTATGGAAAAATTGAAACCAAAACCAGAAATCACCAGATTTAAGGGATTGGGAGAAATATCTCCAGATGAGTTCAAGAATTTTATTGGAGAAACCATTCGATTGGATCCTATTATGATGGACAAAAATACTTCTATCGAACAGTTATTGTCTTTTTATATGGGTAAAAACACACCAGATAGACAAGAATTTATCATCAAAAATCTGAAGGTGGAGTTGGATGTTTTGGAAGAAGTGAAATAAATATAGATTTAGTAGTGGCAAAAGATCTTCAAAATAAAGTGCTATTCTCTCAAGTTGTTGAGTTATTGCAAAATGCTCGCCAACAGGTTTTACGGACTGTAAATTCAACAATGGTTTACACCTATTTTGAAATAGGAAGAAGAACAAAACGGAAAAGACAAAGCCGAATATGGAAAAAAACTATTAAAAGGACTTTCCGAACAGTTGATCAATGAGTTTGGGAAAGGGTTTTCTGTGGATAATTTACAGAATATGAGTAAATTGTATTTGACGTATTCAATTTCCGAGACAATGTCTAGTATTTCTAAAGAAGGGAATCAAAAATACGAGACAGTGTCTAGTGTTTTCAAAAATGAAAGTTTAAAAGAGACATCTAAACCCACTTTGAATTTTAGATTGACATGGTCTCGTTATATTTTCTTGATGAGCATAGAGGAAGTAAAAGAAAGAAAATTCTACTAAATAGAAGCAATTAAATACAGATGGAGTTTAAGAGAATTAAAACGCCAATACAATTCTGCGTTTTATACACGATTGGCTTTGAGTCGAGATGCAGCTGGAGTTTTGAAACTTTCTGAGAAAGACCAGATTATAGAGAAACCAAAAGACATTATCAAAGATCCCTATATTTTGGAGTTTTTAGGATTGCCTGAATTGCATCAATATTCTGAATCGCAATTGGAAGAAGAAATTATCAATAAATTAGAACATTTTTTATTAGAATTAGGTCACGGTTTTACTTTTGTTGCAAGACAAAACAGAATTATTTTTGACGATAAACATTTCCGAATCGATTTGGTTTTTTATAACCGAGTATTGAAATGTTTTGTACTAATTGATTTGAAAATTGGAGAATTAAAGCACCAAGATTTAGGTCAAATGCAAATGTATGTGAATTATTATGACAGAGAAATGCGCTTGGAAGACGAAAACAAAACTATCGGAATTGTGCTTTGTCAGAGCAAAAGCGAAGCTGTTGTAAGATACACTTTACCCGAAAACAAGGAACAAATATTTGCCAGTAAGTACAAAACGGTTCTTCCGAGTGAGGAAGATTTGATGAAATTGATTTCGGCAATCCAATAAATGAAAATCAAGCAAGAAAGCGCAAGTATTTTGAGAATTTCAATTTTTAATCAATTCTAGGATTTTACTCAACTTTCATAATGCATTCTTGAAATAGAAGATGAAAAAATTCCTTTAATTGACATTGAATTTGGCAAAGATGGGAGGTTATTGGTAATACAAAGTTTGGAGAGTTTCTAAAAAATCAAAACAAATATAAAAGTATAAAAATGAAAAAAGTATCCGCATCAAGCACAAAAAATGACATATTAGAAGCTTACGAAGAAATGCTTGCTTATTTGAATGAGCAAAAAATGGAGAATGCTACCTTGAAAAAGGATTTACAAGATAAATCTAAAATTGTAGCGCAAGCCAAAACGAATGTCGAGAACACCAATCCATTAGAAACTTTGGATAATATTGGACTTGCTTTTATGAAACAATTGGAAGAATTAAAAAGCAAAATGCTCCAAGAAAAGCAAAAATTCGAAGAAATTGAGCAAGCCATAAGCCTAGAAAAAAATGTACTAGAGGATATTTATGGTATAAAAGTAGAAGCCGAAAGTTTGGAGGCACTCATTGCCACACACAAACAAGCCAAAGAAAAGCTAGAATTGGAGATTAAACAAGCCAAAGAAAAATTGGTTGCCGATATAAAACAAGGCAAGGAAGAATGGAATGCCGAATTGAAACAATCTGAGGAAGCTTGGTTGGCAAAATTGGCACAATCGAAGCAAGAGAAACAGCGGGAAGAAGAAGATTATCTCTACAATTTGAAAATTGGCAGACGAAATGATGAGGATGCTTATCTTCAAAAAAAATCAAAATTAGAGCAAGAACTTCAAGAAGAAAAATCCAGTTTTGAGAAAGAAACTACCGAAAGAGAGAATGAGCTAAAAGCCAGAGAAGAGGAGTTGGTTGCCCTTCGTGAAAAAGAAATAACCTACCAGAAAAATATAGACGAAGCCATTGTAAAAACGGAAAAAGAAGTCTCGACAAAACTCAAAATAGAATACGAATACAAACAAAAACTCGAAAACAAAGAAATGGAAGTACAACTCAAATTGTACCAACAAGAAATCGAGTTGCTCAAGTCAAAATCGAGCGAACAACAAGCCATCATCAGCGAGCTCAACGAGAAATCTGCTAAGGCCAGCGACCAAGTCAAAGACATTGCTCTCAAGGCTATCGAAGGGGCTTCGGTAAGTAGATGGAATGGGGAGAAAAGTGAGCGGAGAGAGGAGAAGAGGGAGTAGGTTTTTTTCTTATTCCCAAGCAATTTAATGAAATTTGATTGCTTGGGAATGGTTTAAATGTGATATATTTGGGGGTTGAAATATTGATGTTTTTTTGTACTTTGTACAACAATACAATGAATTTTTCAAGAATAAAATTTAAGATAGGTCAAAAAAAGTTTTTTTTGATTTAAATTATAATTTTTTAAATTATTAATATGAAGTTGAGACATGTTGAGTTATTTGCAGGTTGTGGAGGAATGAGTCTGGGATTAGAATCTGCTGGTTTTGATTTGTTTTTTGCAAATGAATTATCACCAATGGCAGGTGAAACTTTTGCCTTTAATATTTTGGGCGAAGATTTGAGGAGAATGTCTTGCGAAAATATTAAATCGAACAAGATTTTATGGATTAAAAGTAATTTCAGTAAGTCTAATTTAATCGAACGATTAAAAGAAAATCCTTTTACAACAAAGGAAGCTAAATATTCAGAATTAGATTCTGAAATTGATTTAAACGGAAAATTATTAATAGGTAATATTGATTATTTACTCGAGTTTCTTATAAAAAATAAATTGATTGCTAATCAATTGAAAAAGTTAAATTTAGATTTGATTTCAGGTGGACCACCTTGCCAAAGTTTTAGTTTAGCAGGAAAGAGAGAAAAAAACAATGAAAAAAATCAGCTTCCTCTTTCTTTTTCAAAATTTGCAGGAATAGTACAGCCAAAAGTAGTTGTTTTAGAAAATGTTAAAGGAATAACTTCTCCATTTTTGGAAAACGGGAAAAAGTATTTTGCTTGGCTTGAAGTTTCTAAAGCATTTGTTTTAGAAGGCTTTGTGCCGGTTTGTATGTTGCTGAATTCTAAATATTTTGGAGTTCCTCAAAACAGACCAAGATTTATAATGTTTGCATACAGAAAAGATATTTTTGATAAGTTGTATAAAAAAAGCAATACGAATGAAATTTTCAAATTATCTAGTATGTTTTATGATAGTGTGTTGAAAAATATAAATAGCCTAGAAAGTATTACAGAAGAAGATTTTAAATTTTATGATATAGAACAAAATCCAAATCTATTTGACGGCTTTGTGTTGCCTGAAATATCTCATTTTACCGACGAATTCATTAATGTAAGTGAAACTATAGAAGATATAAGTAAAACGGGAGTTGATTATTATTATGAGCAAATTAAAAGTAAATATGCCAATTCTTTAATGGATGTTTTTCCAAATAAAGTTATTTCAGAGAATAGTTTATTAAAAAATCATGAAGTTAGAAATCATAGTTTTGTCGTTAAATCAAGATTTAGATTTTATCAAGTTATAGAGCAGTTTCAAAATGGATTGAAGAAAGGAGCTACGGATTTGTTAACGGGTAAAATCATTACTGAGGAGCTTGCGAATAAAGTGAAAAAGGAGTTCTCAAAGTATGAATTATTATTTCTAAACGACGACAAAGAAGTTTCTAGTTTCCCTAAAAACAATAGCGATGTAGAAGAACTTATAAAGCGTATTCCAACACGGAAACATTCACAGAGAGCTTTAAGTAAGTTTGAACCCGCACCAGCTCAATTAACTATTCCAGACGATTTATGTCATTATAATTTTGATCAGCCTAGAACTTTAACTGTTCGAGAAATGGCAAGATTTCAATCATTTCCTGACTGGTTTGAATTTAGATCTAAAGTAACGACTGGAGGGGATATGAGGAAATTTGAAGTACCACAATACACTCAAGTTGGAAATGCCGTACCTCCATTATTAGCTAAGGCTCTAGGAGAAACAATTAAAAGACAACTAGAGAGCATAGAAAAATAAAATCTTATCTTACCTTATGGATGTAAATATATTTAAACAGGACTGTGAAAAATTAAAATCGGATATTATTGTTCAAAAGCATTTAATTGATGGGTCTAGTTTTTTCTTTGATGAAATTCAAATCGGGCAAGAGTTTGAGTTTAAAAAAGATTTGGCTAAAAGTTTGGATGTTCATATTAGAGATATTGTTATTGTGGGTTCAGGTAAAATGGGGTTTAGTGTAAAACCAGACAAAGAAGATTTGTCCAATTATCCGTTCAAGAGATTTGATTCTAATTTCGAAGAAAATATTGGAGATAAAAAATCTGATTTAGATATTGCAATTATTTCAGGAAACTTATTTGATAGGCAACTCGAGAAAATATATAATCACACAAAAAGCTATACTGATTCAAGATATAAAGGTAAAAAAGTAAATAGTTTAGGAATTTACATTTTAAAAGGTTGGCTTCGTCCTGATTTTACACCTGAGGATTATCAAATAACTTCTGAAGTTCAACCTGTCATAGAAAAATATAAAATGGAATATGGAAGAGATATTAATATCGGAATTTATAAGTCATGGTTTTTCTTTGAAAAATACCATGAAAATAATATCAATAATATTCAATTGAATCTAATTGCAAAATTATAATAGCATGAAATTAAAAGAAAGTATTCCCTCAAACAGTGTTAAAATTATCGAACTGTATAATAAAATTGATTCTGAAATACTAGATACCAGCCCTGATTTTCAAAGAAAATTGGTTTGGAAAAAACAGCATAAATATTCTTTTATAGATACCATTTTGATGAATTACCCTTTTCCAGAGGTTTATATTGCAAGTAGTGAAATGGATGTTGAAAATTTAATATCTAAAGAGATAGTAGTTGATGGTAAGCAGCGGTTAACTACTATCGTGGATTATATAAAAGGAATAAATGATTTTGAAAGTCAAAATAAAGTAAAACGTTTTGACGAACTTGAACTTGATCAGAAAAGAGACTTTTTGAATTATCTAGTTACCGTAAAAGATTTGAAAGATATGCAAATGGATAATATTAAAGAGATCTTTCAACGAATAAATAGTACGGAATATTCTTTAAATACAATTGAAAAAACAAATGCACAATTTGGTGATGGTGAATTTGCTGTATTTTGCAAACAAATAGTTGATTCAGATTATCGCCCAACAAAAGATGATACAGATATTATTTTAGATGTAAATATTAAAAAGGAGCTTAATGTTTTTTTTAAGGTTAACAATGTCTTTAGTGAAAATGATTTATCTAGAATGTTCGATGTTCAATATGCCATGCTTATTATATCGTCTTTTCTTGAAGGAGATTACTACGGTAGGAGTTCAAAGGTTAATGAATATTTTGAAAAATATAATAGTGAGTTTAAAATATATGAAGCTCCGTTATCATACTTATTAAATTCGATAAGAATTATAAATCAATTAGGCTTTTCTGAGTTTAGTTACTGGTTTAATAAGGCAAACCTCTTCACATTGATAATTGAACTTGGTAAAACTAAAGCTGTAGAATTAGATTTGCAAAAATTAGAGACACTTTTACTAGAAATTGAAACTAAAGTTGATTTGTATTTTTCTGATGATGAATCTTTAAATATTTCTGATGACGAAAAAAAATATTTTGAAGTTGCTAGGCAAGGAAGTCACGAAAAAGCATCAAGAATTCACAGAGGTAAAGTAATATCAAAGTTAATAAATGATTGTTCAAAGAACACTAAGCTATCAAACGAACAAAAAAGAATCCAAATATTAATTGACAAAGGAGTGAAGTTTGCGACAATTCAGCCTACTAGAACTGGGTTAGAAAAAAATATTATGGATGCAACTTTACCCTTAAGGACGTTTCTTAAAGAAAATAATATTCATAATTACGAGTCACAAGAAAATGGTACTTCAAATAAAGAAACCAAGGAAGCTAAATATATTTTAGATAACGAGATAATAAGCACGCAGATTTCATTGTATAAATCCAATGGTCGAGGTGATACGAGAATTTGGTTAACAAAACTAAATGAAGTTGCAGTTGCAAATAACACGATTGCTATTATTGCTAAAAATGATGAATTATTCGTAATTAATATTTCAACTTTAGAAATTGAAAATTTAATTGGTAATGATTGTCAATTTACAACATTAATAATTTCAGAATAATCTAAATAAAGTTCCAACTTTTAAACATAGTTTTTGTGATTTAACATTCCTCATCAAAACATGCTATCCAAAAATGACAAAAATATCAATCCAAATACGCAACAGTACCGCTGAGTTTTTGGTTTTTACCAATCAGGCGGGCGAAAGTACTATTGATGTTAGCATTAGAGGACGAAACGGTATGGCTTACCCAAAAATTACTTGAAGTACTTTTTGATGTGGAAATAAATACTATAAATTACCACATTAAAGAGATTTACAAAAATATAGAACAATTGAAAATAGCAACTATTCGAAAATTTCGAATAGTTCAAACGGAATCAAAAAAGCGATTGCTAAAATTCAATATGGCAAGTTAATTTTACGACAAAATATAAAAATGAGCTATAATTTAACCCAAACAACCGAGCCAACCGACCAAGAACTAGACGAAATAATGGAAAGCTTTTTGAAAAAGGTAATTAAAAGAGCAAAAGAAGCAGATGATAAATTTCAATTAGAAATGAAAAATAAGCATCAAATGGCTCGTGATAAAAATTTGTTCTTAAAAAAAAATAAATGATTTTAAAACCTGTTTTTTTATACGATTGTTTTTTGTAGGAACAGACCATCCCGCAATCAATGCAAGCCGTATTGCTCATAGAGTAATGGAAGGTGGGCATGATGTACCAATTACAAAAATCATTAATCGATATTCAAAGTCAATCTACAATTGTGCCCTTATTAGCACTTTTGTAGATAGACTTTATGTTTATGACAATTCTATAGATTCTCAAAAACCTATTTTGCTTTTCAGAGTAAATGATGGAATAATTGCGAAGAAATATCGTAAAATTAATGATTGGGCAAAAGAAATTTTAAATACTGTTGAATACGAAAATTAAACAAACAATAACCTAAAACAAAAAAATATGTCCAACACTTACGGAAAAACCTGGTGGGGTTTACAATGGCTCAACACCTTGTCGAACATTGATTATGACAACCGTTTGCCAAGAGGAAAAAGCTACGCCAACAAGGGTTCCGTAACCAAAATAACCATCAAGGGCAATCGTATAGAAGCCAAAGTTTCGGGTTCTAGACCCAAACCGTATAATGTAGACATTACTTTACCTCCGTTTTTTGAACCTGAATTGGGCGAATTTATTCAAAAGCTAGCCAAACGCCCCACGGTTATTTCTAAATTATTGAATAGAGAACTCGACCCCGAAGTATTGACTATTGCCGAGGAAATGGGACTCAAAGTTTTTCCGAAACAATGGACCGATTTTAAGATGCAGTGTTCCTGTCCCGACTGGGCGGTGCCGTGCAAACACTTGGCTGCGGTGGTCTATAAAGTGAGTGCCGAGATAGACAACAATCCGTTTTTGGTATTCGATTTACATCAAGTCAATTTGATAGAAGAGTTGAACAAGTTGGGCATTTTTGTAAACCAAAAAACAGCCGAAATTCCCAAGATTACCGATTTGTATTTTGATTTGAATAAGAAAAAAACAGACGAATACAATCCTGAGAATGCCTATAAAAAATTATCTTTCTCAAAACTCTCGCCCATACACGAACCGTTAACAGCTTTACTTTCGGATTTCCCTGCTTTTTATCAAGGGAAAGGAAATTTTAAAGAAAAATATCTTGCTAAGATTAGCAAGACAGTAAAAAATGCACAGAAAGTGGTGCAAGGCAAGATTTCTTTAGAAAATTTATTTCTCAAAGCGAGCCTACAAGAACAAAAGATAAACCACCATGCTACCAATAAAATAACGATTGATGAAACCTATCAATCGAAGGTTTTTGTCAATGAAGATCCGTTTTCTTTTCTGAATTTCTTACAGCAAATAGCACAAATTAATTCCTCAAAAACCTTAGATTACCAACCCTCAACGGCCTCCTTGCATACGGTTTTGCATTTTTCAATTCATCTTTTGGCAAACGGGGCGGTAGTTCCTCAAATTGTGCAACTGCAAAATAAAGAATTCGCTATCCGTTGGTTGCCCGCCATGCTAAGCAAGGAAGTAAGAACCTTGGTTGCTACCCTCGAAAATATCTTGACTCCCGATGTGTTTTTTTGGGATGACAAGTCCAAATTAAAAACCATTAATAAAGACAGTGCCCTCAATTTAGTTTCACTGTTCTTGACCGAAATTATCTCTATTCTCGAAGAGTATCCTACTGATGATTTGTTTGCAAATTTATTTTTTAGAAAAGAAAATTATGCTTTCAAAAACCCAGGCGAAGCCGCTTTGAGCGGTGGAATTATGTCTTGGACTCAGAAATATTATTTGACTCAAGGCAATTACAAACCCCAAATTGTGGTGGAAGAATTGCCAAATGATGATTTTAGAATTGCCATTTCTATCCAAGATAACAAAGGCGAAAGATTACCATTTGATTTAAAAGAAGTTTTAAAAGACAAAGAATTCGATTCCAATCGTTACGAAATTCTGCAAAGTCTCACACAATTGAGTAGTTTTATTGAAGGCTTAGACCATTATATCAATACCGAAGGCAAACAAGATATTGTGATGGACAATGCTACTTTTACTCCTTTTTTTATGCAGATGATTCCTGCCATTCAGCTTTTGGATATCGAGATTTTGTTGCCAAAAGCTTTGCAAGAAATCTTAAAACCAAAATCGTCTGTAAAAATAAAAACCAAGAAAGACGGAAAATCGTTTTTGAATATTGCTCAAATGCTCGATTTCGATTGGCAAATTGCCATTGGAGATACGGTGATGGATGAATCTGAATTTAGGAAATTACTTCAAAAATCGGATGGGTTAATTAAGTATAAAACGGACTATATTTATGTCAATCAACAAGAATTAGAAAAAATATACAAACATTTTACATCGACCAAAGATTTGTCGGCATTCGAAATGTTGCGTGTGGCTTTGGCCGGTGAATACAACGGTGCTCAAATTGATTTGACCGATGGCGTTCGGGATTTGATTGCCGAATTGACTAATTTTTCCGAAATTGATTTGCCCAAAGGCATCAACGCCCAACTGCGACCGTACCAACACCGCGGGTATTCCTGGATGTATCGCAACGCCAAAATTGGTTTTGGTTCTGTACTGGCCGATGACATGGGACTCGGGAAAACCTTGCAAGTCATAACTACGCTGTTAAAATACAAAGAAGATGGTTTGCTTGATAATGAGAAAGCCTTGGTCGTAGCACCAACAGGGCTTTTGGTCAATTGGGAGAAGGAAATATCCAAATTTGCTCCCACTTTAAAATCTAAAATCTATCATGGAACGAATCGTCGTTTTGACAAAGATGACGATTTTGATGTGTTAATTTCTTCATACGGAATTGTGCGTAGCGATGCCAAAGAGTTGAAAAAGAAAAAATGGCATTCGCTTATTATTGACGAAGCTCAGAATATAAAGAACAGCAATACCGAACAATCAAAAGCACTCAAAACCATTGGTGCCAACCATTTTATTGCTATGAGTGGTACACCTGTCGAGAATAGACTGAGTGAGTTGTGGAGTATTATGGATTACAGCAATCGTGGACTTATGGGTAACATCAAAGAGTTTAACGAAACGTATGGCAATCCAATCCAGCAGTTTAATGATGTAAAGGTTGCCGAAAAATTAAAAAAAGTAACCGCTCCTTTTATGATGCGTCGTTTAAAATCGGATAAAACTATTATTTCTGATTTGCCGGACAAGATCGAAATGGATTGCTTTTCTTCTTTAGGAAAAGAGCAGGCAAGCTTGTACGAAAAAGGACTGCAAGAAGCACTTGCTGCAATTGAAGCACTCGAAGATAGAAAAGATGCCTTGGGTGCCAAAGGTTTATTTGTACGTCAGGGCTTGGTATTGCAAATGATTATGGCACTCAAACAAGTATGCAATCACCCGACACAATATCTCAAAAATAATATTTTGGATGCTTCATTGAGTGGCAAAATGGATCTTCTTTTTGATAAATTGGATAGCATTATTGAGAGCGGTGAGAAAGTATTGATTTTTACCCAATATACCGAAATGGGTAATTTGCTCAAGCATTTTATAAACGAAAGATACAAAGAAGAACCTTTGTTCTATCACGGAGGTTGCACGCTCAAACAACGCACCTCTATGGTCGATGGTTTCCAGAACAACCGCGCCGACAAAATATTTATACTATCCTTAAAAGCAGCAGGAACTGGTCTGAATTTGACTGCCGCCAACCACGTTATTCATTTTGATCTGTGGTGGAATCCCGCCGTAGAAGCCCAAGCAACCGACCGTGCGTACAGAATTGGACAAAAAAGCAACGTCATGGTGCATCGTTTTATCACCAAAAACACTTTTGAAGAACGTATCAACGATATGATTCAATCCAAAAAAGCTTTGGCAGAAATGACTGTTTCTACTGGGGAAAATTGGATAGGGAACTTGAGCAACAAGGAGTTGAAGGATTTATTTACTGTGAGTTAATAATTTGGGCGTGCCCCTCCCGAAAAAGGTCGGGTCGGGCTGTACGTTCCCGCTTTTTTTTTAGACATCCCTTTCAGAGTTTCAAACTATGAAAGGGATGTCTAAAAAAAAGAGCTCCACTGCCATCCCTCACGCAAACCCGTAATAACGACAACATTTTTAGAATTTAAAAAACAAAACCCAACTAATTAATTATATTTGTTTTTCAAGTGCAAAAATCCGTTCCTATTATGGATAACCTAGAAAACATATCGGTTCAAATTGAGAATATTCATTCCTATTTTAGCGATTACGCCAATAAGCAAGTCAATTATGCTTATACGTTGCGCAATTGGCTAATTGGCATGTATTTGTTCGAAATTGAACAAAAAGGACAAAATCGTGCTGAATATGGCGAAAAATTATATAAAAATTTAGCTTTAAATCTGAAAGAAAAAAGGATAAAAGGAATGTCTTTTACATTTTTAAATACTTGTAAACAGTTTTATATTACTTACCCTCAAATTATTCAGACAGTGTCTGAACAATCTTTATTGATTGAAAATCAATTACTTGTAATTATTTAGTCAACGTCTGAACAATTCAAATTAATTGATAATACAAAAAAGACCAAAACAATTTCTTTAGAAAATACTAGTTTGTTCTTAAGTAAAGTTAGTTTTTCTCATATTTTAGAATTCATAAAAATTGAAGAACCTTTACAACGTAGTTTTTATGAAATACAAACCATAAAAAACTGTTGGACAGTGAGGCAACTTCAACGAGAGATCAATTCGCTTCTTTACGAAAGAATTGGTTTAAGTTCCAACAAAGAGTTACTGTTTGATAAACTCAAAAACGATAATTTTAACTGTTTTTCGGAGATTATAAAAAGTCCTTACATTTTAGAGTTCTTGAACATCCCTGAAAAATCAGAATTTTCAGAAAATGATTTAGAACAAGAAATTATCAATCATTTACAACAATTTTTGATAGAATTAGGAAGGGGATTTTGTTTTGAAGTCCGACAAAAACGAATTTCTTTCAATAACAAACATTATAGAATCGATTTGGTTTTTTATCACAGAATCTTAAAATGTCATATTCTAATTGATCTTAAAATTGGTGAATTTGATCATTCCGATGCGGGACAAATGAATGTGTATCTCAATTATTTCAAAGAAAATGAAATGTCCGAAAACGATAATCCGCCAATTGGAATCATTTTATGCAGTCAAAAAGATACGGCTTTAGTTCATTATGCAACAGGAGGATTGTCGCAAGAAGTTTTTGTGAGTAAATATAAATTACAACTCCCTACCGAAGGAGAGTTGAAAGCGATAATAGAAAAAGATGTAAATTATTTTAGAAATTGAGAGTGTAATTGGATTATAATTAAATTCAATTATTGTCATTTCATTTTTATAGTAAAGAGGCAGATAGTACCTTATCTTTGCATATTCCTTTTGATGAGGAAGATCTAGAATGGTTCGAACGGAATTTAATTCTATCAAAAGAAATTAAATGGAATTCAAATTGTATCACATGGAGTGATAATTTTGTAAAAAATAATGAAGTGCCAAATACTATTTATTGTGTTCAGCACAAGAAAGTAAAATTTTGTGGTTTTTAAACTAGCAAAAAAAGAACTATTTTAGACAACAATCAGAAACTTAAACCTCCTAATGAGCGAAGAAGAAGAAAATATAATCCCAGAAAATGAAAATAATTTGCCAACGAGTAGTTCGCATTTTTACGACAATAACGAAGACGAAAACTCAGAAGACACCATAACCAAAGTTACAGGAATGTACAAAGAATGGTTTCTAGATTATGCTTCGTATGTAATTCTAGAGCGTGCTGTTCCTGCGATAGAGGATGGTTTCAAACCCGTGCAACGCCGAATCATGCACTCGCTCAAAGAGTTGGATGATGGTCGTTACAATAAAGTGGCCAATGTAGTTGGTCACACCATGCAGTATCACCCGCACGGGGATCAGAGTATTGGTGACGCGATGGTGCAAATTGGTCAGAAAGAATTGTTGATTGACTGCCAAGGAAACTGGGGGAATATCTTAACGGGTGATGGAGCTGCGGCTTCCCGTTATATCGAAGCGCGTTTGTCTAAATTTGCTTTGGAGGTTTTATATTCTCCAAAAATTACCGATTGGGGTGTTTCCTATGACGGTCGTCGTGCCGAACCTAATAACTTACCCGTAAAATTCCCGTTATTACTAGCTTCTGGAGCCGAGGGAATTGCTGTAGGGCTTTCGACCAAAGTATTGCCCCATAATTTTAATGAGCTGATAGATTCTTCTATTAAAATCTTAAAAGGGAAACCTTTTACCTTATATCCCGATTTCTTGACACAAGGTATCGCCGATGTGTCGAATTATAATGATGGATTGCGTGGTGGACGTGTTCGAGTTCGTGCCAAAATTGGGCAACTCGACAAAAATACATTGGTGATTACCCAAATTCCGTTTTCGACCAATACCACGACTTTGATTGACAGTATTTTGAAAGCCAATGAAAAAGGAAAAATAAAAATCAAAAAGATTGAGGATAATACGGCAGCCGAGGTAGAGATATTAATTCATCTTTTCCCAGGCGTTTCTCCAGATAAAACCATAGATGCTTTATTTGCCTTCACGGCTTGCGAAACTTCGGTAGCACCATTGGGATGCGTGATCGAGGATAACAAACCTTTGTTTATTGGGGTTTCGGCAATGCTGAAAATCTCGACTAATAGAACTGTTCAGCTTCTTAAAAGTGAACTCGAAATTCAATTGAGCGAACTCGAAGAACAATGGCATTTTTTGTCTTTGGAACGTATTTTTATCGAAAATAAAATCTATCGTGATATTGAAGAAAAAACAACCAAAGAAGATGTAATTCAAGCTGTAGACGATGGATTGAAGCCACACATCAAACATCTAAAAAGAGCAGTTACCGAAGAAGATATCTTACGATTGTTAGATATTCGAATTATGCGTATTTCTAAATTTGATAGTAACAAAGCCAAAGATAAAATTGAAGTTCTTGAAGGGGATATTGAGCAAGTAAAATACGATTTAGAACATCTAATCGATTTTGCTATAGCTTACTTTTCTCGATTGAAAGAGAAATACGGAAAAGGACGAGAACGCCAAACCGAATTGCGTATTTTTGATGATATCGAAGCTACAAAAGTAGTTTTGAGAAATACTAAATTGTATGTAAATCGAGAAGAAGGCTTCGTAGGAACCAGTCTTAAAAAAGAGGAGTATCTAACGGATTGTTCCGATATTGATGATGTAATTGTTTTTCTGCGTGACGGAAAAATGATGATTACCAAAGTCGATGCCAAAACATTTGTAGGGAAAGACATTATTCACGTTGCTATTTTTGACAAAAGCGATAAACGTACGATTTACAATATGATTTACCGAGACGGAAAATCGGGACCTTCCTATATCAAACGATTTAATGTTTCGGGAATTACTCGGGACAAAGCATACGATTTGACCAATGAAACTGCGGGATCGCAAACCGTTTATTTTTCTTGTAATCCCAATGGAGAAGCCGAGGTAATTACGATACTTTTACGTCAAGTTGGGAGTGTTAAGAAATTGAAATTTGATATAGATTTTGCAAATCTTGCCATAAAAGGACGAAGTTCCAAAGGAAATCTGGTTACCAAATATCCGATCAAGAAAATTGAATTGAAAGAGAAAGGTATTTCAACATTATTGCCAAGGAAAGTTTGGTTTGATGATACCGTGCAACGATTAAACGTAGATGCTAGAGGGGAGTTGTTGGGCGAATTTAGACCGAGCGACAAAATTTTGGTAATTTCGCAAGCAGGAAAAGTAAAAGTCATTACGCCCGAATTGACCACTCATTTTGATGAAGATATGATTGTCTTGGAAAAATGGGTGCCTAAAAAACCAATTTCGGCAATTTATTATGATGGTGAAAAAGAGCGTTATTACATCAAGCGTTTCTTGGTTGAAGTAGAGAATAAAGAAGAAAGTTTTATTACAGAGCATAGCAATTCTAGATTAGAAATCGTTGCCACCGATTATAGCCCAGTTGCAGAGCTGGTTTTTGCAAAAGTAAAAGGGATTCAAAAAGATAATTTGAGAATAGAAATCGAATCCTTTATTGCTGTAAAAGGGTTTAAAGCCCTCGGAAACCAATTGACAGCCGATAAATTAAAACAGGTAAATTTATTAGAACCCTTGCCATATGAAATTCCAGCAGAAATTATTCTGGAAGAAATAGAAGTTCGAGGCGAAACCAATGTCGATGGTTCCGATATTCAACTCGATGGGGACGGACAGGTTGTATTGTTCTAGAATAGATTAAAAAAGCGGAATGCTATTTTATTAGCATTCCGCTTTTTCTTTTTTATTGGTATTTTACATCGGTTAGCGTTTTCATAAACGCCACTAATGCCAATTCCTCTTTTTTATTCAGATAAAGTTTGTCAAACGGAAGGGTTTGGTTTTCGACTGGATATCCCAATCCTTTTCCACCGCCTTTATTGTAAAAATCGACCACTTCTTCTAGCGTTGTATACACACCATTGTGCATGTAAGGAGCTGTTTTTGCCGTGTTTCTAAGCGATGGCGTTTTAAATGCATTTTTTAGTTGAGGCATTTTATATTGGTTATATCTTCCTAAATCGACACTTATTGAATTGCCTTTTTTGTCGTTTGGTGTTCCGATCACTTCTTGCTCTGTTTTATTGAAGTTGGGCGGAACGGTTCCGTTAAACAAAGGGATGAAATGACAAGTAGCACATTTTGCCTTACCAGCAAAAAGGTTAAATCCTAGTTTTTCTTGTTCCGAAAAATCTTCAGAATCACCTCGCATGTATTGGTCAAATTTAGAATCAAAATGATTTAAGGAACGAATATAAGAGGCAATTGCATTTTGTAGTTGCCATTCCTGTACTTTTTTTTCTCTAGGAAATGCTTTTGTAAATAAGGATTTATAAGTGCTATTTTTAGTTATAGTCGGGATGATATTTTTGAATGAACCATGCATTTCTTCTTTGTTTGCTATAACTTCCATGCTTTGTTTCTCTAAATCGGGTTGCCTTAAATCCCAAAAAAGAGCGTTTTGAAAACCTGCATACGTGAGCGTTGGTGTATTTCTGTTGAGAGCACCACCTTTCAAAGAAATGTTTGTCTTTTGTCCATCTGTAAATGCTTTCTCTGTATTATGACAAGATGCACAGCTTCTTCTTTGATCTTTGGAGATAGTTACATCATAAAATAATTTAGAGCCTAAATTTACTTTTTCTTTAGAATAAAAATATTCATCAGAAGGGATGAATGCATTAACGTCAAAAGTGTTTTTTTCGAAAAGAGTTATCGAATTTGGGCTGATAGCATTGGTTTTATTTACATTAGGAATATTATTTTGTTTCTGCAATTGAAACAAAATTTCAGAAATTGGATTCAAATAATTTTTAATAAACAAGGCTCTGTCAAAAGTATCGAAGTTGCTATTTTCTTTGCAATAGGCGCTACTGTTAAGTATTAATTTTTTTAGATTCTGCTTTAATGCAACCGACTTTTTAGAATTGTCTTTACATATTTTTAGAATATTTTTTTCTACGGATGATAAACTAGGTGTAATTTCATTTATGGATTGGAAAGCAATTGGAGAGTCAAAACCCGTAATTCCTAATGTTATAATTCGGTAAACTTGAAGTCTTGTGGCATCTATTATATGATTTTCGCTAATTGTAATTGCACTTAAATGTTGTGTTACTTGCACTATATTAGCATTGATGATAGCAATTTCTCTCAGTAATTCGGTTTTGTTGTCTTTGTTGTAAACTGGAAAAATAAGTTCTTCCATAACTTGGAAACCGTTCGGAGGCAAAAATTTATTTTCTTCCACTTCAAGTTCATCCAATGCAGGTCCATTCATAAAACGTGCCGTTTCAGGTACAAAATATTCTACGGCCCATTCTACTTTTTTATATAACAATCTGTTTTCTTTAAAGCATTTTTGAATGGTATTAACGGAACTTTCTGTTTTAACAATTTTTTGGAATTCAATTATTTTATTTTGAAGTTTTTCTAAATCAATCAATAATTCTTGTCCAACTGATGTTTCTGTTTTTTCTTTTGTACAACCAGAAAAAAAACAAATACAGAATAATATTCCAAGAACAGAGAATAATTTTTTAATACTAATTTTCATGTGTTTACTTTTGCAAATAGATGAAAAATAAAAAACAACCCGACGAATAATCGGATTGCTTTTTATTTTATAAAGAACTAATTTATCTTTGAACGTTACGAATAACAAGCGTTTGTCCTCCTTCTTTGTTGGTGTTCAGGCCACTTCCATCAGCGTTTAAAAACGCATCTTTTTGCCAAGTATGAGGATGAATGTTTACGATAAAGGTATTCGGAACGCCAATTACATCGGATATGTCTTCCATTGCACCGAATTCCCAACTTCCAAAACGGGTTTCGTTTCCTGGATTATACAAAGCATTCCAAGCTACATCAGTACGTTTATGGTTCATGTTTAACCAAGGTTTATTGGTTTTGGCAGCAATACTGTATTGCCAAATGTACGAATCGTGTTTTGCAGCGGTATAGTAACTATCTCCGTCTTCTTGTATGTAAACATAATTTTCTGTTACACAAAGATTGTCAGGATTGATAATTCCTGTTCCAGGCGTAGAATCTCCTTCTACAACAAGTTCCAGTTTACCGATAAGCGGATTAGTTGCATCCAATACCAATTTATAAACTCTTCCCCACATGGTATAACCTTCAACTGCAGCATTTGAAGAAGATTGTCCTGTAGCGGTAAAATAAACTTCTCTATTGTTGCTTGCTGAACCTTTTCTATAATCTACATCTTCAACTCTCGAAAAACGAATGGCTTTAAGATTATTTACAACCGTGTTAATTTCGGCACCAGTACTGTTTTTTGCATTTGGAATTTCAACAAAAGACACATCAAAAGAATTTCCTACAGTCATTTCTGTTTCTACTTGATTGTTGTCATTTCTTTTTAAAGCATATAATTTCCCGTTTGTCAAATCACCAACAGTATTACTTACGTACATAATTACTTGTCCTGCACTTGCATGTGAGGTTGCGTACGATTGATCTTCTCCGATAAGAATTACCGTTTTTCCTGGATAGGCAACTTTTGGAAGTGGTACAGCATTTTCCATACTTGCTTTTCCTAGTGCAGGTAAAATTCTATCTTTTCTGCTTTTATCGCTAGATAATCCAAAAGGATCTATTGCGTGCACCATGCTTTCTTCTCCACTTTCTCCTGCAGTCAAGAAAATAGGACCAAAACCATGAATTGAAGGTGTTGCCAATGTTGCAGAACAAAGTCTCGTCATGCCTCCTACAGCATCAACAATATATTCTCCTTTTATAGGTTTCAATGTTTTGTCTAAATAAACTCTAGAAACAGATTTAAGTATTTCGTGATTTGTTATCATGATATAACCATCACCGTTAGGATCTTTCATAAAACCTGCACCATCGGGTTGCGCACCATAAATAAATC